>JBBQXF010000012.1:0-58072 GCA_038209965.1 Cytophagales bacterium
CCCGGACCTTTAACAGTCAACGGTTTTCAAGACCGCCGCATTCGACCGCTCTGCCATCCCTCTTTACTAGGGCACAAAATTGAGGTTTTGATATTGAAAAACAAAATTTTTCCCTAAAAAATTATTTCTTCCCAATGCTAGGGGCAAGATTGGCGTAAGATTTGGAACAATGCTTTACTAAACTGCTCACTTTTTTCCTATGCGAATGAAAATCCGCTGGTTATTTATTTGTCTTGCAATATTGGGGGCGTGCAGGGTATTCGAGAAAACGAGTGCTCCCGACAACAAGTCGACAACTGGTAAAACTACTCCTACCAATGGGGCCGGGTGGGCGAGTTCAGCCCGGGCGGTTCAGGCGTTTGATCAGGTGATCTCGGCCACTGCCGAACCCGAGCTCCGCCGGCAACTCGAGGACTACAAACAGAAGGGGATCGGCTTGCCCCTCGATACCAAGGCAGTGACCCCGGACATGGTGATCAAAACTGCTGAAACGTACATTGGCACCCCCCACAAGGGCGGTGGTCGCGATCGGAAAGGCATGGACTGCGCTGGTCTGGTATCAGTGGCACTGGAGGCCCACGGCATCAACCTGCGCGGATCGTCCAATTCACTGGGCCGATTCGGGATGGTGATCAACGACCAAAAGGATCTGAAACGGGGAGACTTGGTGTTTTTTGTCAGGACGTACAGTACCAAGGAAGTGCTTACCCACAGCGGAATTTACACCGGGAATGATAAGTTTATCCATACTTCATCAAGCAAAGGGGTCATCATTTCCAACTTCAAGGATCAAAGTTATTGGCAGCCCCACTATGCTTTTGCCACTCGGATATTCAATTAGGCCATGATTGTTATTTTGGGATAATTTTGGTCAAAGAAACCAATAATTCTTGGAGGTAAACATCCCGGTTAAATGTCAAGGCCGCCGCCGTTCGCCCATTTCTGCTCATTTGCTGGATAATGGCTGGCTCGTGGGGCCAATTTTGCATGAGTTGGGCCAATGCTGCGGCATCGCCCGGGGCGCATACCCAGCCCGCCCCCGATTCCCGCACCAATCGCGCTCCTTCACCTGCGCCCAAGTAAATCACCGGCAGGCCCGCTGCCATCGCTTCGTACAATTTGGAAGGGACTGTGCCATACACATGGCTTTTTTGGGCGACCAATGCGGCATCAAACTGGGTCAATAAGCCGGGGATCTGTGCCATTGGGATCGGTTGGTGCAAAAAGATGCCGCGTGTAGGCTGGGCCGCTATCAAATCAGCCAATTGTTGGCGTTCGGCTCCGTCGCCATATAGATGAAGCTCAGCGCCCAAGGCTTGGAAATCAACCCGTTGGCACAAGCTCAAAATGCCCTGGGCCAAGCCAAAAAGCCCAGTATAAACTATTTTGATGGGAGTTTTGTGCGAAGGGACGGTTGCCATGACGGCAAAACTGGTCAAATCAACTCCGTTGCGATACAGCAAGGACGGAACTGCGGGGGCATGTACGGCGAGGTATTGGAGGATCTCGCCCGACTGGCCGATGACCAAACCGGCTTTTTGGTACAAAAACTTTTCTAGTTGATGCAGCAGGCGGTAAGACCAGCTCTGGCGCGACAGTGCGCCCAGATCTGCCAGGGCCGATGGCCAAAGATCGGACAAGTTGAGCACAAGTTTGGCTTGGACGGCCCCGGCCAGTGCCCAGCCGGAAGTGGCCAACAACAACGGCGGCGACTGGACCAGCAGCACATCGGGTCGGAAGCGCCGCAGGGCTGGGTAGGCCAGCCCGATGGACAGCGACATGGAAACCATGCCCAAGGCCCGTCGCCAGAGATTGGCCGAGTGATCAGCAAAAAGGGGGTACCGGTAAACCGGCACAGCCCCGTCTTGCTCCACCACAATCCACCGGCCCCGGTAATGGGGGTGAATCTTGCCTGCTGGGTAATTTGGCAAAAATGTAAACACTACCACCTCATGGCCGGCTTGGTGCAGGCCATGGGCCAAAAAGTGGATACGGGTTGCGCAAGCTCCGGTTTCTGGTGGGTAATTGGGCGTAACTAGGGCTATTTTCACGCAGGGGAGGGACGATTAACCCTCATTGCTGAGGCTTTGCCCCGGTTGCACATCGTCGTTTTCTTCATCTACCGCTTCCTCTTCCAGTATTTCATCCTCTATTTCGGCGAATGTATCGTCAATGTCCGGGGAGTTCTTGGCCAATGGCTTGAGTTTGCCACCCTTGATGTTTTCCTCATCTTCCGACACGTAGGGAATAACCTCGATGATTGGGCTGACGTTCACGTCGGTGATGTCATACGGGATGACCCAGCTTTTGAACTGTTCTTCTATCCGTTCGATGGCTTGCTTGGGGCCATTGGCCGAGATAAGCGCCAGCAAAGTAATGCGTTTTTCTTTGCCGGCCCCGCCCTCATCCACGGCATCCACGTAAGAGACTTTTACTTTGAACCAAGTTTCGGTATCTTCATAATTGTGGACTTCGCGGAACGAAGTTTTGCCCACGCTCACCACGTTGAACTCGGGAATGGTGCTGCCAATGCTCCGGTACAGCCGCGCTTCGGCATCGGTGAAAGATACGGCATCCACCAAATAAGTCTCCGAAACGGTCTTGATCTTATCGTTCTCCAGAAACTTTGCGTACTGGATCTTGCACTGAAACCATGTTGCCATGCTTAAATCGGTTATTTTCGCAAATATAAACAACTATTCCGAAATAAATAATGATGAAATCAATAGTAATGAATTTGACTCGTCTGGAGCGCGATCTTGGCGGTCTTAATGGTTGGTTGAGCTAAATTTTGTGCCAAAAAGAGTCCTGCTGGCTGCGTGGCAAGCAAGACGACTCCTCCTTTTCTGGCTGGACGGAGCGAAGGTGATAATCGTCAGATTCAAGCTACTTCGACCAATTCGTTCTCGGGCATTGGCTCGGGTGCTGGGCGCGATTTTAGCTCCACTCTCGGTGGCAGCAATTTGTACATGACCGGGGTGACCAGCCTCGACAAGACCGTGGAGCTGATCAGACCGCCGATGATGACCAGGGCCAAAGGGGAATAAAGGGGGCTATATTCAATCACCAAGGGGATAAGGCCGCCAATGGCCGTAAGCGACGTGAGCACGATAGGCACAAAACGGACTTCGCCCGCTTCTTGGATTGCCTCGTCCAAGGACAGCCCTTCAGCCCGGAGCTGGTTGGTGAAGTCAACCAACAGAATGGAGTTTTTGACCTCAATCCCCATTAGGGCTATCAAACCGATTATGGCAGTAAATGAGAAGGTGTTGCCCGTGGCCAGCAGCATGAAGATGGCCCCAATCACCCCCAATGGAATGACCGACAGCACGATGAAGGTGCTCTTGAAAGTCCCAAACTCGAGGATCAGAATCCCAAAAAAGCCAAAAGCGGTGATGAGAATGATGGTGCCCAGCCCACCAAAACTTTTTTCTTGGTTCTCCTGCTCACCCGCCACGCCATACGTGTAGTCCTTGGGAAAAGGGAACTGCTCCAATTTTTTGATCAGGATTTGGTTGACTTCATTGGTCAGATAGCCCGTTTTCAAGAAGGCAGAAATGGTCACAAACCGCTCTTTGTCAAAATGGCGAATCTGGTTGGGGGAACTTTCAAAGCGGATATCGGCCAGTTGCCGCAGGGGAATGGCCGTGCCCTGCACATTGTTGACAAAAAGTTTGTTGAACACTTCGTAGTTTTGGGTAGCCTGTTGGCGGGGCAACGAGACATTGATGTTAAATTCGTCGCCATTTTCGGCTCGGAACTTGCCAATGTTCAAGCCGGCAATCCCGAGGCGAACAGTGCGGTCAATGTCGCTCACGGGCACGCCAAGGAGACCGGCCTTGTCTTTGTTGATCACCACTTTTAGATCAGTGGGCTGGGTCTTGAGCGGATTGTTGACGTAGATAGTACCTTCGGTCTGCTGCACCAACTGCTCGATCCGGCCGGCCAACACCCGCAAGGAATCCAAGTTTTCGCCGAAGATCCGGTAGGCCAGTGGGGCTTCCAATGGTGGGCCTTGCTCAAAATCCTTGACCGCAATTTCGGCATTGGGGTATCGGTCAAAGGTGCGGCGCAACTCATCGATGAAGGCAATTTTCTCATCAGTCTTTTCGGTGGTCAACTGGACAAAGATCTGGGCGTAGTTTTCAGCAGCATCTTTGGGGATCACATTGTAATAGATCCGGGGATTTCCCTGCCCGACATTGGTGGCGAAATTCCTGACTTCTTTTTTCGTGGCCAATACGCTGTCCACGTAGCGGCTCACTCGGTTGGTTTCGTACAGGTTGGTGCCAACGGGCGTTTCGATGTTGATCAAAAACATGGGCTTCTCCGATTTGGGGAACAAGCTGAACCCCACACTGGGCACTAGCAATAACGAACCACCAAAAATGAGCACCGTGATGAACAAGGTAATGGCGGGGTGGGCCAGCGCCACGTGCAATACTTTGCTGTAGGAGCCGCTGATAATGCTTTTCAGGCCACGCATGAAAATATTGCCCCCTTCGTTGTGGTGTTCGCTGAGCAATCGGCTGGACAAGAAAGGGACAATGGTCAGTGAAACCACCATAGAGGCCAATACGGTGAAAATGACGGCGGCGGGCATGCTCCTGATAAAATCCCCGGCAGAATCGGGCAAAAACATCAACGGCATGAAAGCCAGACACAAAGTAGCGGTGCAACCCAGTACGGCCAAGCCAATCTGGCGCGTGGCAGCGATGGCAGCATTCATGCGCGAATAGCCCTCCCGGATGTAGCGCTCAATATTTTCTACTACGACGATGCTGTCATCCACTAAAATCCCCAGGGCGATGATCATCCCGACAATGCTCAATTGGTTGATCGTAAAACCGAAGGCGTTGAGCAAAATGAGGCCAATGGCCAATGAAAGGGGGATCGAGATCATCACCACCACCGAAGCCCGGTAACCCAGTGGCAGCAGGGTGATCAGTACCAAACCAATGGCGATCAAAAAATCAAACCCAAAACGAGTCAATCGTTTGTCAACACTTGCTGCTTGGTCAAATGACTTGACAAAATCAATATTGGTGGGCAATTCTTTGATAAACTCGGCCACTACGGGCTCTACTTCGTCGCGGACTTTGAGGATGTTTTGCCCGTCTTTCTGGGCCGCGGTCACAAACACCGCCCGGTGGCCATTGAGCCGGGCCAGGTGCTTTTCGTCTTCATAGCCAAGCCGTACCTCGGCCACGTCTTTTAAATAAACGATTTTTGATCCAGTGGAGAATACAATCGTGTTCCTGATTTCGTCAATGGATTGGTAGTTGCCGCTGGTCTTGATATTAAATTTTTTGGTGTTTATGTTGATGCTGCCGCCCGGAATATTAATGTTTTCGCTTTGCAGGGCGCCAATAATCCGGTTGATTGGAATCTTGTCCTGGGCCAACTTTTCTATGTTGAGGCTCACTTCAACTTCTTGGGCTGGAAACCCCCAGTTGCTCACATTTTTCAGCGCTTTCACCTTGCCCAAGCGATCTTTTAACTTGTCGGCGTATTGTTTTAATTGGTGGTAAGGAGCGTGCTCGCTTACTAAGGCGAATTGATAAATATTGACTGTGGAAGGGGTGACTTTGCGCACCTCCAAACTGAAAATGTCGGCTGGGAGATCCTTGCGCACCGAATTTACCTCGCGTACCATTTCTTGGTATTTTTCATCGGGATCCACACTGTGCTCATACTCGATTTTGAGCACCGCCACGCCATCGTACACATCGGTGATGATGCGCTTCATATTCTCCAGTTCCGACAATCTTTTCTCCAGCGGCTCAACCACCAGCTTTTCCATATCGGCCGGGCTAGTACCCGGATAAATGACCACAACCGGGAACTGGGGCGATTTCATTTCGGGATCTTCGCCCCTGGGCATATTGAGCAAGGAAAAAATGCCGAGCGAAAACACCCCCAAGAACATGATCAACATGAATTGGTGGTTTTTGACTGAATATTCGGAGATTTTCATAAAAATCAGTTGGTCAAAAATCGTTGAATGCTGTAGGCGGTTACTTTACAATTTGGATGAGTGAATTATCGGATAGATAGGCAGAACCAGCAGTGATCAGCGATTCATCGCCAGTTAGCCCTTCATACACCATGGCGTTGCCATTGGCCAGATAGCCTACTTTCACGCTTTTTTGTTTGGCGTGGTTGGCCACGGAAACAAACACGGAGGCATTGTTGCCATTGCCCTCGATCAGGGCATCGATGGGAACCAGCACGTATTCTCGGCTGCTGCTCGGCAAAATCTGCACACTGGCAAAAAAACCAGTAGCCAAATCGGGATCTGCTCCCTGGATTTTTATTTCCACTTGGTATAATCCCGAAGTCTGATCGGCTCCCTGAGCCCGGTTGGACACAATGCCCCGGAATTGCTGATTTGCCAAGGCATCAAACGTGACTTGAGCTTCGTCGCCCACTTTGATCCGTACCCAGTCTTTATCGGCCACCCCCACTTTGACCACCCAATTGGCGGCCCCGGTGGCATTCATAAATAAAACTGGGCTGCCTGGGCCAGCCAACTCGCCTTCATTCATTAATTTTTTTACAATTTTGCCAGTAATTTTGGCGCGAATTTCAGAATAGGTTTGGTTAAAATTGGCAATCTCCGCACTTTGCTTGGCCACGTTGTAAGCGGTGGTCACATTTTGGAACTGTTCCAAAGTTGAAACACTATCGGCGTATAAATTCTTGACCCGTTTGTAGTCTCGCTCGGCTTTGGCCAACCCTTCATTAGCTTGGGCCACTTGGGCGTTGATCTCGGTGAGGTTCAGCGTGGCCAACAACTGGCCGGCTTGGACGGTAGCACCTTCCTCCACATAGATTTTTTTGATAATACCGCCAGTTTTGAATGACAGCCGGGCTTCGGTTCCGGAGGACACCAAGCCAGAGGCCGTCACTGGCTCGGTGACGCTTTGCTTGCGCGCAGCAACTATTTTGACCAGAATGGCCCCATCATTGGGCGCATTGGCAGCTGTCTTCACCGATTTGCCACTGCAACCACTCAGCCAAAACAGGATCAGTATAAGCACCAATGCGGGGAGGGAAAATTTCCAGTACGCTAAAAATGAGGGAAGGCGTTTCATGATACTATTGTTTAAACGGATAACAAAATTGATAATTGGAAAACTAGTCAAGAAGATAAGAGGCTTGCGCCCTTTCCACCTCGGCCAGTTTGGTCCACGCACTGTAGCGGGCGATACTGCGTTGCAACAGGGCGTTGGTCAGTTCGGTGCGGGCATCCAAGTACTCTATGTAGTTGGCCTGCCCTGCGCGGTAGCGTTTTTCGGTGTCACCGAAGTAGCGTTGCGCCGCAGTGATCTGTTGCGCCGAGCCCTCCAGCACCGCGAATGCCGCGTAATAGGAATTGGTGGCAGTCAGCAGTTGGAGCTGCAATTGATTTTGCACTTGGCCGTACTGGGATTCGCTGGCCGATAAATCGCGCTCCGCTTGTTTGATCTTATTCGTATTGCGGTTGCCAGCGAACAATGTCCAGTCCAAGGCGATAGCGGCCAGTGCATAGCGCGATTGGCCATTAAATTGCCATTTGAACGCTTGAGAACCCAAATCGAGCTGAACGCCAAGCTTGGGCATAAAAAACGAGCGATTGAGTTTGAGGGACAGTTGATTGATATTTTTGACCGTGGCGAGTTTCAACAGCTCTTCGCGGTTGCCCATCACGGTATCCAACCGCACGGGCAAGCCAACGCGGCCAGTCGTCATTAATGTATCCGTTACGACTGCAGTTTCCAGCGGTCGGTTGACTAAAAAATTGAGATAGGCCGCCGCATTTTGCCGATTATATTTTGCTTCGGTCAATTGGGCCTGAATTTTGGTCAGTTCCCCTTCAGTGCGCGCCAAAACGGTGCCGTTGGCCGATCCATTGCGCACCAAGCTTTCGTTTACCCGTTTGCTCTCGCCCAGCAGAACGAGGGCATTCTCGTAAATTTTGGCCGCTTCGCTGGCTTGGAGGAATTGAAAATAAGCCTTTTTGATTTCCTTGACCAATTCCCGTTTATAAACTTGCACTTCAGCCTGTTGCAGCCCCACAAATTCTCGTTTGATCTGTCGGTTGTAGTAAATTTCGGCGTTGAGCAGTGGCTGGCTGGTGCGCAACCGCACGTCATAAAAGTTGTTGGGCAGAAATTGTTCGTTCACATTGGCAATCTGCGGGAACCGATCGCTGTTGGTCATTTGGTTGAGGGTGGCATAGACCGGGTTGAGCAAATCACCCACCGGAAAGCTGATGCGCCGGCCACCAGCCGCCAGCGTGTAGCTCCCGCCCAAATTAACGCTGGGCAAAAACAAGCCACTGGCTTCCTTGAGCGCATACAAACTTTTTTCCAATAAAAATTTCTGCTGGTGCAAGCCTTGGTTACTGGCCAAGCCTTGTGTTAGATATTGTGCCAAAACAGGGCTTGGACTAGCAGGGTTTTGTCCGAAGGAAGGGGCGGCAAAAAATGCAAACCAACCAACCCAAAAAAATCTTCGACACAAAATGGGGGCATATTTTCCAAATGATAAATTCATATAACTTCTGATAACAAAACGAATAGCGTTCGGTTGATTACAAAAATTTAAGCGCGCATAAGTGACATCATCTGCTCGACTGACCCGCTCATGAGCGCCCGGTGCTGTTCGGGTGGGTACATTTTCAATCGTTTGCGGATGACCAACGAAACAACCCCGTGCATAAAAGAAGTGATCGAGACGGCGGCAATGTCCAAATCCATTTTTTTCATGTAGCCCTGCTCAATACATTCCTGAATGGTTGATTTAAGGAAATTGAAGGTCCGAAAACCACAGTCCCAATCGCAATCTTCGGCTAGGGCCACCATCGGCTGTGACATAATGAACATCAGGTCATAAAATTCCGGGTTTTGGTGCGCGAATTCTATGTATAAATCGCCCATTTTTTGCAGCCGATCCCAAGGGTTGGCAATGGGGGCAGCAATAGAAAGCTTGGCAAAAAAGTAGTCAAATGCTTGCTCGTGGATGGCAAAAAATAGTTCGTTCTTGTCCTTAAAATACAAATAAATGGTGGCCGCACTGTACTCAATCCGATCGGCCAAACTGCGCAACGAAGTTTTTTCGTACCCTTCTTGCAGGAACATTTGGGTGGCTTCCCGCAAAATTAACTCGCGCTTTTCCTGCCGTTCCCGCTCTTTACGTTCAGTGATTCCCATAATTTACGCTTGATATAACTTCAACGGCACAAACTTAATGAACAGTGTTTAGTATTCCAAGCGTGTTCATAAAAATTTATAAGTTTTTTTAAAATACTCTTATCACACTGAGTGTACCAAATGCCGGAAGCAACTGGTTACCAGCCCAAACAGCCCATTTTCCAGCGCAGGGGACGGCCATAACCTGAGGCTGTGCACTGCATTGTTCCTGTGGTCAAGATTTGGCACGGGGATTCATTATCCAGTGATTTTCCCCAAAACATTTTATTTTTTGGGGAAAATCACTAACTTATCCCCCAAATTCACCAAACGAAAAAACAATGGCGATTTGGAATTTCCTCAAAAGCGAACTGATTGACATCATTGAGTGGCAAGACAGCAGCCGGGACCTGATGGTTTGGCGGTTTGAGCGGCACGACAATGAAATCAAGTATGGGGCAAAGCTCATCGTGCGCGAGTCGCAAGCGGCCGTTTTTATCAACGAAGGGCAAGTGGCAGACATTTATCAGCCCGGCACCCACACCCTCTCGACCCAGAACATGCCCATCCTGACCACCCTCAAAAGTTGGAAGTATGGTTTCGATAGCCCGTTCAAGGCCGAGGTGTATTTCATCAACACCCGGATCTTTCCCGACCGCAAGTGGGGCACCAAAAACCCGATCACCGTGCGCGATCCTGAGATTGGCCCAGTCCGCCTGCGGGCCTTCGGTGGTTATGCCCTCCGGGTGAGCGACCCTGTCAAGTTCCTCCGCCAGTTGGTGGGCACCAACCAGTTTTTCTCCACCGATGACATCAACGACAACCTCCGCGACATGATAGTGCCCCGGTTTGCCGATATCATTGGGGAGGCCAAGATTCCCGTCTTGGACATGGCCGCCAATTACAACGAATTTGGTACCTACATTAAGGAGAACATCGCCCACGATTTTGATGAATACGGGCTGGAGATCACCAAAGTAATGGTGGAAAACATCTCGTTGCCGCCCGAAGTGGAAGACATGCTGGACAAGCGCAGCAGCATGGGCATAGTGGGCAACTTGGATCAGTTTACCAAGTTTCAAGTGGCCAACTCGCTGGAAAATATGGCCAAAAACCCGGGTGGGGGCATGGAAGGCATGGGAGTGGGAGTGGGGTTTGCCGTCGGCAACCAGATCACCAATGCACTCAACCAACAAACTCCGCCCCAGCCGCCGCCAGTGCCGCCGTCGGTCAGTTTCTTTATGGCGGTTGATGGGCAACAAACAGGGCCGTTCACGCTCCAGCAGCTTGGGCAAATGGCCCAAAACGGCCAACTCAAGCGCGAATCCCTCGTGTGGGCGCAAGGAATGGCCGCTTGGACAGCGGCAGGCCAAGTCCCGGCCATGAGCGATGTTTTCTCGGCTTTGCCTCCCCCGTTGCCCCCGCCGATGTAGGCGGTGGACAAAATTGACCAATTTAATGCCCGCCTCTGAGCACCTTCCGATAAAAATTGGGACGCTGCTCAGAGGTTTTTTTGGTGGATGAGGCAAGGGGGCTTCTGCAAGTACAGCTGAGTACAAATAAGTGTTTGGTGGATCCAATGAACAGATTTCTTTTTGCTTGGGATCAGATCCTGTACGCTATCAAAAGTACCCTGCTCGCGGGTAGGTCATTGTTTGGTTGGGCCAAAAACTGGCCTATCAATTTTACATTCATGATGCTGGCGGATTGAACCTATCATTGGCCGCAAATCAATTTTAGCTGAAGAGAGGCAGGCCGCCTACTCCCGGTTTTTCACAAAAAAGCGTAATTTGGGGCATCAAACCGCCTGATCATGAACCCATTCACCCGGCGCGAATTTCTCGCCACCTCTTCTCAATTGGCCGCCGCCAGTGCGCTGGGCCTGTCCCAACCAGTAACAGCTTCCACCCACCGCGTGGCTGCTAGCGATAAAGTGCGGATTGCCCTGATCGGCTGCCGCAACATTGGCTGGGCCAACCTCAATTCCCACCTCAAATTGCCCGAAGTAGAAATCGCGGCTTTGTGCGACATTGACGATTCGGTATTGCTGGAAAAAAACGCCGATCTGGAAAAGCGCACGGGCAAAAAAGCCCAAGTGTTCAAAGATTATCGCAAACTGTTGGACAACAAAGATATCGACGCAGTGATCATCGGTACCCCCGACCATTGGCACGCACTCCAGATGATCCATGCTTGCCAAGCGGACAAAGATGTGTATGTCGAGAAACCAATTTCCACTTACATTGAGGAAGCCCTAGCGATGGTCAAAGCCACCCAGCGCTACCAACGGGTGGTGCAAGTGGGCCAACAACAGCGCAGCGGCCTGCATTGGCAAAGTGCCGTCAATTTTGTCAAATCGGGCAAACTGGGCAAGATTCGCCACGTGCGGACTTGGATTTTCAATTTTAGCCGCACCGTGCCCGTACCCGTGCCCGATGAGGCAGTGCCGCCGGGTGTGGACTACAATACTTGGCTGGGTCCAGCGGCCCAGCGGCCATTCAACAAATACCGTTTCCACGGTACTTTCCGCTATTTCTGGGACTACGCCGGTGGCCTGATGACCGATTGGGGGGTGCACCTGCTCGATGTGGCACTTTGGGGAGCCGGCAAAACCACTCCCCAAAGCGCGATGTCCATCGGGGGCAAGCACGCCTTTCCGGGCAGCATGATGGAAACCCCCGACACTCAGCACACCCTCTATGATTTTGGTGATATGGCCATTACTTGGGAGCACACTTTCCGGGCCAGCCAGGGCGCACCCTTCAACCGGGGCCACGGAGTGGCGTTTTATGGCGAGCACGGCTGCCTCGTGGCCGACCGCAACGGGTGGGAAGTGCTGCCCGAACTGGAGGAAACGGCCGCCAATGCCCTCAAGAAATACCGGTTTGAATTATTGCCCAAACAGGGAGTGGCCAACGATGACCGTGATGCCCACGCGGCCGATTTTGTCAGTTGTATCAAATCCCGCCAGACCCCCACTTGCGACATTGTTACCGGGGCCAACGTGGCCATTGTGGCCCAGTTGGGCAACATCTCCCAGCGGCTGGGCCGTCAGGTAATCTGGGATCCGGTCAGCCAGTCGTTCCCCCAAGATGCCCAAGCCCAGCAAATGGCCAAAGCCACTTACCGCGCACCGTGGAAATTGCCCGAAGTGTAAAGCAACCATCCGGGTCTTCTGGGCGTTAATTGTATTAGAACGAACCCCCCACGGTGATGAACACTAAAAAAATCCTTTTTGGCACGTTGATATTGGGTCTGTTAGCGGCTCAAACGGCTAATGGCCAGACCTTTTCCAAAGATGTATGGCACGACGGCGAGGCCGATCTGTTCAGTGGGGAAACCCTGCGCGGCAAGCTCAAGTACGACTTGGAAACCAACAACCTCCAACTCACCAATGATGGGACATTGAAATCTTACAGTTCGTTTCAAGTTGCGTCGTTCCAGTTTTTTGATGCCCTGGCCAAAGTGCCGCGTACTTTCTATACGTTGCCTTATCAGCGTACCGCCGATTATAACTCCCCGGTTTTTTTCGAACTTTTTGCCGATGGGGAATCCCTCAGCTTGCTCAACCGGGAGGTGGTGATCCAGCGGGCCGTCAACCCGATGGGTATGTGGGGGGGCTGGGGGTTCCGGCCCATGGGCATGAGCATGCCCGTGATCGAGGATGTTTATTTTGTGCTCAACAAGGGCAAAGAAACGGTGATCAAGCTGGCCGATCAGCGGGGCGGGGTGCTGGCCCTCATGCCCGATTACCAAGACGAAGTGGCCAATTTCATGAAGCAAAAAAAGCTCAACCCGAACCAACGGAATGAGCTTATCCAAATCATGAACTACTACAATAGCCTGAAAAAAGGGGACCATTAACTGGGCCAGAGCCGGCCGCCGATCCAGCAGGCAAGTTCCTCGAGGTAGTATTGGTCGGTCTGGTCGTAGTCGTTGAGCAGGGTGCTGTCCACGTCCAGTACCACCACCACTCGGCCATTGTGCAGCACTGGCACCACAATTTCGGAGCGGGAGGCCGAACTGCACGCGATGTGCCCGGGAAAAGCGTTCACATCGGGCACAATAACGGTGTGCCCCTGCCGATAGGCATAACCGCACACGCCCTTGTCAAAAGCGATGCGCGTGCAGGCCACCGGGCCTTGGAACGGGCCCAGCACTAACTGGCCCTCTTTTACCAAGTAGAAGCCCACCCAGAAGAAATCCAACCCATATTTTAGTGCGGCCACGATGTTGGCCAAATTGGCGGTCAGGTCGGGTTCACCTTCGGTCAAAGCCTTGATTTGGGGCAAAAGGGCTTCATACTTTTCGGTTTTGGTGAGGTGTTCGGCAACATGGATTTCTTCGGCCATAATGATAAAAAAATTAAATTAGGTATAACCAAGATTGGTGGAAGACTAAATGGGTAAACAACAGTTGATCAACTAGATAACTGGGGTGATCCCCAGACTGGCCAACTTTGGCCCCATTGAGCTTAATCAATATTTTCTCCCAAATTGGCCAGTTCGGCCAGTGTGACCCGGCCCTCGTAAATGGCCTTGCCCACAATAGCCCCGCTGAGGTGCAAGCTGCCCAAAGCAATCAAATCGGCAAGGTTGCTCACGCCCCCGCTGGCAATCAATTGGAGATCGGGAAAGCGCTGCAAAATTTCTTCATATAGTTCACTGGCCGGGCCTTGCAGCAGGCCATCCTTGGCCACATCAGTGCAGATCACATAGCGGATGCCCCGCTGCACGTAATCGGCCAGAAAACTGAACAGATCCAACGAGGTGGTTTCTTGCCACCCACCCACCGCGATTTGGCGGTTCCGAACATCGGCGCCCAGGATAATCCGTTCCGGGCCAAAGCTCGCGAGCCATTGATCCACCAGTGCCGGGTTTCGTACGGCCACGCTGCCGGCCGTCACTTGGGCCGCGCCACAATCAAAAGCCAGTTGGAGGTCGGCATCTGTTTGGACCCCGCCCCCGAAGTCGATGTGCAGACGGGTATGCTGTGCAATTTGGGCCAGTACCGCATGGTTGACAATCCGCTTTTGCCTGGCTCCATCCAGATCCACCAAGTGCAACCGTTTCAGTCCGGCTGCCTCAAACTGCTGGGCCATTTCCAAAGGGTTTTCGTGATAGATGGTCTGCTGGGCATAATCGCCCTGCGTTAAGCGAACGCACTTGCCGCCAATGAGATCGATTGCTGGGATAATGTGCATGGACATTCTTGGATTGGGCCGCTAATTTAGACCGTTCTCGGGAACTAGACCTACCCTAATTTAAACAAAATGTTTTATGACCAAGTTACTGCCAAATGGATGAGACTGGGCTTGGAGGATTGCTTTGGCTGATGGACTAGTCAACTTGGGTTAGGCAAAAGTCTGTTATGGATGATGGAAACGAAGGCAACCGCTGCACCAAAAAATCCCGAACGGAGGATGCCCTTTTGGGGTTTTACGCTGGAACTGACTATTTATCCATTATTATTGCATCCTTCAGGATTTTAAACGTTTTGCGCAACATCGGTATTTAAATTAATTTTGCACATTTTCTTTGGAGTAACGGCTTGATTATTAGAAAAACAACCTTTTATGGATGGAGCGATCAATAATAATCCATGACAATCAACTCGACGCTATGAAGGCCTCTGAGCTCGTATCAAGCAATGCTTTTGGGGCATACTTTTCTCCTCACCAGTTCAAAGCCATCTTTGAAAGTTCGCTGGGGGCAAGTATATTGCTGGATGCCCAATACAAGGTGTTGATGTTCAACCAAAATGCCGCCGAAATGGCTCTTTTGTTGTTCAATGACGCGGTTTATATTGGCAAAAATGCGTTGGACTACATGGTTTCGGAAGCATCGCAGCAAAATTTTGTCCAAAATATGGGCAAAGCCCTCGCGGGCTCTCCTGTTGAGGTAGAACAATGTATGGAGAAACCCATCAGCGGACAATGGTGGCTGCGCATCAGCTATATCCCGGTCAAGAGCGAAAGCAACGAGGTTATCGGTGTAAACTATGTTTTTCTGGACATCGATCAACAAAAAAGAGCCGAACTGGCCCAGCTAGACCTTCTTTTACAAATAAATAGCAGGTTCAGTGCCATTTTTGAAGCGTCTCCTGGTGCCAAGATGTTTATGGATTTCGGCTATCGCTTGGTACTTTTCAACCAAAAAGCCATTGAATTTGGGCAGAAATTATTTAAGGTGGAGTTGTGCCGGGGACAGGATATCCGCCTATTGTTTGCTGGCCAATCACGGGAGGTGCAACAAAGTATTGTGGAAAATTTTAGCCGGGCATTGCTGGGCAAGCAAATTACCAAACAAGTAGAAATGCGGCGCCCCGGCGGCTTATTAGATTGGTTCAGTATTACTTACGTGCCCGTATATGATGCGCAAAGCCAAGTTGTCATTGGTGGCCATATAGCTTTTGCCGATATCAACCACCTCAAGCGGGGAGAGCAAATCCTGCTCAAGCAACAGCGCAAATTGCGCGATTCGGAGAATCGTTTCCGGTCAAACTATGAAAGTATGACCCATGCCAACGTATTCTTCTCCCTAGAGGGCAAGATTGTTGCCTATAACCAGACAGCAATGAGGGATAGCCATTTTTTGGGCAATCAAGCACCCCAACTTGGGAAGACTATGGCCGACTATTTGCCCCCAGGCTTGCTAGCCATTTTTGATTGTTTTTTCGATAGTGCGAGCAGGGGCAGGATCCACAAAAACGTGCGCGAGCTAACCTGTGCAGACGGGCTTAAGCGATGGTTTGAGGTGACTTATTCCCCCGTCAAAGATGCCAAGGGAAATATTATTGGGGTCAACTTCAATGCGGCCAACATTGATGAACTCAAAAACCGCGAACAACAGATCCAGTCCCAAAATGAGCAACTCCAGCAATTTGCCCATCTCACTTCGCACTCTTTGCGTGGGCCAGTGGCCAGCATCTTGACTGCCGCCAGTTGGGTGGATGCCGATCCAGACAGGCACTACCCTGCCGGGATGAAAGAAATTTTGGAACAGTTGAAGGTCAGTGCCCTCCATTTGGATAGTATTATTCATGACATGATGAACCTAGTGGCTGATCCAAGCTATAAAGCTGGCCAACCCCAGCTCGATCGCAGTAATCTCCTGGCCCCTTTACCGGCCAACGTGCGTGTCATGCTCATCGACGACGACCCGATGATCAACGCCATCAGCCACCGTTTTATTGGCAAATTGCGGCCCAGTGCCCAAATATTACAGTTTTTGAACCCCTTGGCGGCATTGGACACATTGCTCGCGACACCGGAAGCTGAACTGCCCCAAGTAATTTTCCTCGATCTGCAAATGCCCCAGATGAATGGCTGGGAGTTTCTGGAAGCCCTGTTGGCCGCCAAGCTTTCATTGCCAGTTTATCTGCTTTCCTCGTCCCGTGATCCAGCCGATCAAGCGCGGGCCAACCAGTACAATACAGTGCAGGGGTTCCTCTGCAAACCGATCAGCGTAGAAAAGCTCAAGATCATTTTTCCATAAATCAACCACCGCCCCAGATTTTGGGCTAACTTTGCCGTGTAAACTTAACGCTAAGCAATGAAATATGACGTAACCATCATCGGTTCTGGCCCAGGCGGTTATGTGGCCGCCATCCGGGCTGCCCAGCTGGGCTTGAAAACGGCCCTTATCGAGAAATATGATACGTTGGGCGGCACCTGCCTCAATGTGGGCTGTATCCCCTCCAAGGCACTGTTGGATTCCTCCGAACACTACCACAATGCCGTTGAGAATTTCAAGGAGCATGGCATCGATCTGGCCGACGCGAAAGTCAATATGCCCCAGATGATCCACCGCAAGCGCGAAGTAGTAAAAAAAACGTGCGAAGGCATTGACTTTTTAATGCGGAAAAACAAGATCGATGTATACAAAGGTTTTGGCTCTTTCATAACCAAGAACAAAATCAAGGTCACGCCCAAAGCAGGCGAAGCGCAAGAATTGGATACCGAAAAAGTAATCATTGCTACTGGTTCCAAGCCCATTGTGCTGCCCGGCATCCCTTATGACAAAAAAAAGATCATCACCTCGACCGAGGCCCTAGAGATCCAACAAGTGCCCAAGTCGATGATCATCATTGGCGGCGGGGTCATCGGCATGGAGATCGGATCGATCTATGGCCGGCTCGGGACCAAAATCACCGTGGTGGAATATACTGACTCACTCATCCCCACCATGGATCGCACCATGGGCAAGGAATTGCAGAAAGTGCTGCGCAAACTTGGTTTTGATTTTTACCTCTCCCACAAAGTAACTGGGGCCACCTCCGATGGCGAGCAAGTGACCGTCACGGCTGAAAATGCCAAGGGCGAAACCATTTCCTTGACTGCCGAGTATTGCCTGCTCTCCACCGGGCGCCGCGCCTATACCGATGGGCTGGAGTTGGAGAACATCGGCCTCAAGACCGACAACCGGGGACGGGTGGAAGTGGATGAGCACCTCCAAACCAGTGTGCCGGGCGTGTATGCCATCGGCGACGTGATCAAGGGCGCAATGTTGGCCCACAAGGCCGAAGAAGAGGGCGTGTTGGTAGCGGAGCAGATCGCGGGCCAAAAACCCCACATTAATTACTTGCTGATCCCGGGCGTGGTTTATACTTGGCCCGAAGTGGCGGCAGTGGGCCATACTGAGGAAGAACTAAAAGCGAGCGGTCGGGCCTACAAAACCGGCTCTTTTCCGTTCAAGGCCCTGGGCCGGGCCCGCGCCAGCATGGACACCGACGGCCTGATCAAAGTATTGGCCGATGCCAAGACCGATGAGATCCTAGGCGTGCACATGATTGGCCCTCGGGTGGCCGACCTGATCATGGAAGCAGTGGTAGCCATGGAGTACCGGGCTTCGGCCGAGGACGTGGCCCGCATGAGCCATGCTCACCCCACCTACGGCGAGGCGATGAAGGAGGCTTGCTTGGCTGCCACCGAAAACCGGGCCTTGCACATTTAGACAGCAATATTTTTGGTAAAAAAGAGCGGGTTGGCACGTTGGCAAGTCCGCTCTTTCCATTGATCAACTGGCAGTTGCCGTTGGCAACTCAATAATTACCGTGGTGCCCAAATTAGGTTCGCTGATCAACTGGAGAGTACGCCCGTGGAGTGTAAGGATGGCTTGAGCCACCACCAGCCCCAGTCCTAAGCCTGGTTCGTTGGCAGTGCCCCGCCCAGTGTTGCGCCGGCTAGGGTTAAAGACCGCAGCCAGTTTGGCCGGGCCCATGCCCACCCCGGTATCGCGCACGGTTACTTGCACACTATCCGCAGCCGGCAACCGATGGGCCGTTACTTCAATGGTATCACCTTTGCGGCTAAATTTGACTGCATTGGAGAGGATATTTTGCAACAGGAGGGTCAGCATCGGCAGATCCGCGTTTACTTGCAGACCTTGAGGAGCATAAGGAACCATTAAGATACCTTTCAGCCCAGCAATATCAGTAAAATCGGTAATCAATTTGGTCAATACTAAATCAACATTTACCCCAACAGGTTTGAAGGTATAGTTCTTTACGTTCAGATCAGCCCAAAAAATAAGGTTGCGCAGCCGCTGTTGCAACTGCTCCACTTGGCTGTACATATAACGGGCTGATTCTGCAATCAGCCCGTTACCAGTGGCCACCGCATCGGTCATGACCAGATCCGCCATCACCTTGAGACTATTTACCGGACTCCCAAATTCATAGGAAATCAAGTGGTAAACTTTTTCTAACTCTTGCTTGATTTCTTTTGAATTATCCAAGAGGTAAGCCGATCAATGAATTGTGGACAAAATTCAACACCAATGCAACAAGGAGTTGCTTATTGGAGCATTTTGAGGTGACTTGACAAATTACTCTTGTAAGTGTTGCCTATTGGGATTACTTTTTTGTTGATGACCACCGTAGAATCTTCAATGAAATCAATGTGATCATTGTTGACAATGTAGGAACGGTGGACACGGACAAAGTTGCTGGGCAGTTTTTCGGCAATACCTTTCATTGTGGTAAGGACGATGTGCTGTTGGCCACCTTGTAAGTGAACAATTACATAGTCAGCCAAAGCCTCAATGTACTGGACGCTTTCCAGCCGTATTTTCAGCAGTTGGTTGTTGACTTTGATAAATGCAGTTCCGCCTTCCTTTTGGATTGGATTGGGCCGCATCGTGTAATCGAAAGCTTTTTTGGCGGCAATGAAAAACCGGTTGTATTGAATCGGTTTTACCAAATAATCGATCACACCAATGTCAAAAGCTTCCATGGCCATGTCCGTCCGCGAGGTGATGAGGATGGTCGGTGGCGGATCGCCCAATGCTTGCAGCAATTGCAAACCGTTGAGTTCCGGCATCTCAATATCGAGAAACAAGAGATCGGGCGGATTTGTGTTGATTAGATTGATCGCATCAAAAGGATTTTGACAAGTGTCAACCTTTTTTAAAAAGTTGGTGCGCTTTGCATATTCGGCCACCAACGTACAGGTTAGCGGATCGTCATCTACAATTAAGCAGTTCATACCAAGCAAGGTTTAAGTAAAAAGATGATAAAAAAATCTGTATTTTCCAATAAGGCAAAGATAGACAAAAAACAGAGTATTTTCGTTTTAATATCTCGATTGTTGATTTAATTATTTTGAACAGGCAATTTTTCATGGGAGATCTGAATTGGGCCAATGCATAGCTACCGGCAAATAAGCCGATTTGACCATTGAAATTCAGTAAAAATCGGATTTATTTGGTTTAGACTAATTAGTGATGGTTCAGTGGTTTGGGTTGTTTATCTATTACGGTATAATATTTGAAACCAATTACCTGAATTTGCCCGACAGTTGATTACGCTATTTTGTTTGATTTAGCCCCGATGATTAAGCCATTGAAAAATATATATACAATTAAACTTTGCTTATTTGGCGCTTTATGCTTGGCGCTATGTTTGGCGGGGGGGCAAAATGAGGTTAAAGCCCAAAATTTGGCCAAAAACCAACCCGCTCCCAATACCGACATGGACGGTAAAGCATTGGATCATTTCGTCCGAGCCGAAAACTTGCGCAGGAGCAAGCGCTTTATCGAGGCCATTGATGAGTATGACAAGGCGATAGTGGCCGATGCCAACAATTTCAAATTTACCTTCTCCAAAGGAATTTGTTATTTTATGGTGAAAGATGCTGTCAATTGCATCAATTCGCTACAACAGTCAGTGGTGCTCAAGCAAGACTATGTTGCCTCGCATGTGCTGCTGGCCCAGTGCTACCGAACCCAGAAAAAGTACGATGAAATGATTAGAGCGTTGGACAATGCTTTCAAATACGATGCCGATTTGCGCAAAAAATCGGAATATAAGACCGAGATTATCCAAACTTTGGTGCGCAACAAGGAATACGCCAAGGCCAAACCACATATTTTGCAGGCCAAGTCGGTGGCACCGTCCGATGCGGTAGTACTGTTTTATGAAGGCAAAGTGGCCAACGAGCTCGGTGACTATAAAACAGCGAAGGAAAGCCTGATCAAGGCAATGACTGAACTGCCCAATGACCCCAAAGTGAGGGCCAAATATTGGTATGAACTTGGCTACGCCTATTATCGCTTGAATCAATTTGACAATGCGTGGGACACTTGGAAAAATGTGGCCAACTATGGCCCGTTCAAAATGAAGATTGCCCGCTATGATCCCAAGGTGTATTTGAACAATGCCCTGTGTTATTTCAAAATATACGACTACGCCAAAGCCAAGGAAAATGCCAGCATTGCACTCAAGATGCAGCCCAACCTGTCGCAGGCTTACGTGCTCATGGCAGAGGCCGAACGCAAAGAGGCCAAGCATGAAACAGCCATCGGAAGTTACACCAAGGCTATATCGGTAGAAAATGATCCTGCCCGCAAGGCAGAAATCCATAAGTCATTGGCCTATGCGCTTATGGAGTCGCAGCGGTTTGGGGAGGTAATCAATGCAGCCATGCAAAGCCTAAAAACCAATCCCGGAGATTATAACTTGCACTTTCTGCAAGCAGCGGCGCATTATCGGATGAAAAATTACCTCGAGGCCGCCAAGGTGATCGAGAACTTGCTGGGCAACCCCGCACTGGATCCCGAAAGCCGTGGCCAGTTCAATTTTGCTCTCGGGGTAATCTATAAACTGACCAATCAGTCGGACAAGGCCAAAGTCGCTTTTAAACGGGCAGAGTTGGGTAGTTTTGCCCGGAGTGCTCAGTTGGAATTGGCCACACTCGAGGGCCATGCCATAGAAGATGAGGAACCAGAGGCCGCCGATAAGCCGATGACCATGCCCAAATTGCCCGGTGAAAGCCAATAACCCGTTCCTTGGCCTAGCTGCTGCGTTCCCACTCGCGCAAGTAGTCGCGGAGTTCGTGCAGGCCTGGACTGAACCCGTACTGGATGTAGGCGCCCGAACTGGCCATGCCCAGCACCATACACTTGGCCAGGGGCAGTCCGGCCAATAGTCCCAAGCAATATCCCGCATTGAGATTGTCCCCTCCACCAGTCAAAATTTTTGGCCGATTGACCACCCGGCCCGCGATCTCGGTCGTGCCAGCCGCCGTGCAGGCAATGGCCCGATCCACTGGGTGTACTAGTAGCGTATGGATCTTGAGTTGGTCAAAAATGAAATTGGCTGCCAAGTTGGTCTTTGGCATTTGGTGGAGTTGGGCGTTATCGTTGGGGGAGTAGCCATTTAATACCAGCCAAATTTTGCGGGCTTCGTTTTCGTTCATGCCCAGGGTCACTTGGCCAAACGCCGAATACTGGCTCACCACCGCCAATACCTCGCGGATCGCTTCGGGGGTGTTCCGGCTTGGATCACAGAGATCAAACAGGAATTTTTTGGGCGGGTCAATGGGCAGGTAGCGCACCACTTCGTCCAGCAGCCCCTGCCAAATCCCGGTGCAATGTGGCATATTGGCCCAATCGACAAAAGCCAGCAATTGGCTCTCGACCGCGTAAGCCCGCAGGCTGGGCGGGCTGATCACCGATTTTACCTTTTCCCAAGTGAGGTGGGCAAACGCCCCCATGTCGGAAAACATCAATTTGCCGTCTTGGAACTCAAAGGCGTTGGTGTAGGCCGCTGGCCCGATCGGGACTTGTTGGCAAAGGGGGTGCATCTGGCCAAATACAGGGTCCCCGATGCAGGCCACCACATAGTTGCGGATGCCCAGCGCACCCAAGGCATTGGCCATGATGGGTGCATTGCCGCCGAGCTTGGTTTCTTGCGTGTCCATTTCCACCTGCCCGCTCCGGCCGGCCAATGTGCCCAAGTGGCTGGAAAACGTGGCAATGGACTGAAAATAGCCCACTTGGTTGATTTCCCGGTTTTGCACAATGTGCTGGATGCGGTCCACAAAACCATCAAGCCCGACCAAAGCCCGATAATCACCGACTTTTTCGGTCAAGGTGGGCAGGAGTTCAATCAACTCGCGGAGGATGGGGGCTATTGGCATGGCGATCAAAGTGGGTGGTAAATTCTTTGTTGCGGCTTGGCAATGACGGGCGGTCACGCCAAGTGTATTGGGTCTTCAAAGGTATCTTTTTACCGGAAATTATTGAGAGTTGCGAAGTATTTAATGCGCATTCGCTTTTAATGATTAACTTTATAATTCCAAGTTCTATTATTGTGCAAAACTCTAGCCGTTGGCAAGTCCAATCTTTTCGGCACTTTGGAACCAATGGAGTTCAGACCCAAAGCAACACTTTTTTTGCGCTCATGCAACAACAACTTTGCCTTTATTTACGGGCGGCGAAACCCCTTAAACTCAAGAATTACCTGTTTTCCCACATAGGGGCGAATCACGAATATGAGGATGCCGAGGTATTGCGCGAGGAGCTGAATGACCTGTGCGACCACGCGATTCTGCCGGTCAACCACCTGCTCCTCCAACTGTTGGCCCCGCCTACCCTGGATCGCCCAGCCCTTCCCACTTTTAAGTTCGCCATTTCCGTCGACCGCTACCTGCTCGATGACTTGCTGGAACTGCGCCCCGATGTCATCAAATCTTATGCTGACCTGCTGGCCACCAAACAGGTTGAGTTGGTGGCCGACCCTGGATTTAGTGCCCTTGCCTTGTTCTGCGCCCCGGAGCAGTTGGTTCCGCAAGTGGACGCCCACCTGCACAAACTACAAGCCCATTTTGCCCTTGCACCAGTTTGTTGCAGCGCAGTGGGCGCTCTGCTCACCCCGGATCTGGCCCGCAGCTTGGGCCAAATGGGTTTTCGGACCCTGCTGGCCGATTTACCGGCTGGGGTCTCGCACACTTGGCAATCAGTGGGCTTCTCGACCGATCTATCTTTAATCTACGGCAACCGGGATCTAATGGCGGTTTTCGCCGATCATTTTGACAACAGTGCCTCCCCACTTTATCCTTTTACGGCGGCCAAATTCCTTAAGCAGGTGATGCAACCAGCCAATTTATTTTTTGATTACAATACTTTTGGGGTCACTTATTCGGAAGATACCGGCATTTTTGGCTTTTTGGAAGAACTGGTTCAGGACATTGGCCGCTCCACGCATTTTTCCACCATCCTGCCCACTGAATTGGAAGCGGTTCAGTTGCCCAATGCCTCGGGGCATTCAGCGGCGCTGGCGGTGGCCAATAACGAATACCATACTTTGACCGAGAACAAATTGCAAAAGGAGGTATTGGAAAAAATTCGTTCGCTAAAGGAGAGGGTCACGGATCAGGATGAATATTTGCGCGTGATTTGGCTCAGGTTGTTGGATATTTCCCTTTTTCGGGCCATGCGGTTGGGCCAACCAACGAGCCGTCCCAAAGAATGGAGCCCTTATGATGTTTATATCAATTGCATGAATATTTTGTCGGACATGGAAAAACGCTTTGTTCCCAACGATAAATCCAAACCCAGGGTATTCAGTGCCCTGTGAGCAAAAAGCAGGGAAATGATCCAGCCTCTCCCTCTCCCAATATCAGTTTAATGGAACAGTTCTGCAAGTATTTGAAAATCAAAAAATAAACTACTTGAATTAGCCAAACCATTTTGTCTTCACCCAATTTTTCCCGGATCAAACCCGTTTATCCCCGTTATGCTAAATTTTTTGAAGCTGGCCCTTGGTAAGTCGATGGCCGATGTGCCCGCGCCCCCGTTCACAAAATGGTTGGCCGGTACCTTATTGCACGCCGAACTGGGCCAAACCGAGATGCGCATCACTGTGCGTCCCGAAATGACCAACCCGGCAGGCATGTTGCACGGGGGCATTCATTCGGCCATTCTGGATGACCTCATCGGCATCACCGTAGCAGCGGCCGGATTGCCCAACTTATATGTATCGGTCAATTTGGCGATCGACTTTATGGCCCCAGCCCGGGAGGGCGACGTTGTGGTGGCCAAGGCCAAGCTTACGCGCTCCGGCAAAACGATTGTCAACGCCATCGGGGAATTGTATGCCGAAAATGGCACGCTCCTCAGCCGGGCAACTTCCAATTTGGCCAACACTGGCTTGCCGAGCATCATGCCCCAAAATTTTTAGGCTCTAGTCATGTTCAACCCTTTCAAGAAACCAGTCGAGGAGGAAACCCCCAAACGGCTCTATGTGAGGTTGTTGACTTCGGTGGGGGAGTTTGAAATTGATTTCTTTGCCGATGAAGCACCTAGTACTGTCAAAAACTTTATTCGGCTGGCCAAAGCAGGATTTTATGACGGCCTCAAGTTTCACCGAGTACTGGCCGGCGTATTGGTTCAGACTGGCTGTCCCAAAGGTGATGGCACAGGAAACCCAGGCTACCATATCAAGTGTGAGTTGGGTGGGCCAAAACAACAACACGAGCCGGGCGTACTTTCCATGGCCCACACCGGTCGTGATATGGGCGGGTCGCAGTTCTTTATCTGCTTAAGCCGCCAAGTCCAGTTCGACGGCAACCATACCTGTTTTGGCAAAATCACCAAAGGGCTGGAACATTTGGATCAGGTTGCTCTTGGGGACACCATTCTGTCTGTTGAGGTACGGTTAGAAGCAATCCAAGCTGCTAGTGCAGTGGAAGGGGAGAACTAACCAAGGATCAAATTGGCTCGGGTGGGCCGGTCACAGTGCTGGTAATCTGCCATTTAGGGGTGATGGTCAGTAGTTCGTCGCCCTGCTTGACCGCCGCGCCCTGTTTCAGGGGAACCCCATTGAGCATCGTGATCGTGTAGCCGCGCCTCAGAAGTGTTTGGGGATCCAAATAGACCAATGATTGCTCAATGTGGCGTAAATGGGTAGTGGCATCTTTTAATTGCTCTTGGCCAGCCATCTGCAACCGATCTTGTTGGCGGTCAAGGTGATAGCCAGCCTGCTGGAGCAGTTGGCCCGCCTGCCGCCCAAGCTTGGCCGCCCAGTGCTGGAGGGTGATCCGATGCTCATTCACCATTGCTTGGCTGGCTTGCAGCACATGGCCCAAGTGTTCGTTTAGCTCAAGTTCAAATTTGGCGTTGTGCCGGATAATAAACTCGGCGACAGCCGTTGGCGTTTTTAATGACAAATGGGCCACCACGTCAGTCACGGAGGTGTCGCGCAGGTGACCGATGCCTGCCAGCACGGGTACTGGGCAATGCGCCACAGCTTCAGCCACGGCATAACTGTTGAACACTTCCAAATCCAAGCGTGAGCCTCCACCCCGGATCAGGATCGCTGCATCAAAACTTGGCCCGACTTGCTGTATTTGCCCCAGTAGTTCTTCCTCGGCCCGTTCGCCTTGCACCGATGTGGGAAAAAAGACGATTTGAAAAGTATATCGATAAGGATTGTGGTACAATTGATCCAAAAAGTCGGCGTAGCCAGCCGCACTTGCCGAGGAGATGACCGCCAACCGTTGGAGAACTGGCTGGAGGGTTAATGCTTTTTGCTGCTCGAGCAAGCCTCCCTGTTCCAATCGGAGGAGGGTTTGTTGTCGTTGCAGCTCGAGTTCGCCAATGGTGTAGGCAGCATCCAAATCGGAAATAACGAGGGATAATCCATACACTTCGTGGAATTGGATTGTCACCTTGACAAGAACTTTACTGCCCGGGCGCAAAATGACGGACAGGCCATCCCCAAATTTGCTTATTAAGATAGCCAAACTGGCGTTCCAGACAATTGCCCGGGCCTTGGCCAGTATTTTGTCCTTTTCTTTTTGTACCAATTCCAAATAGGCATGCTCGTTAACTTGCACTGAGGCCAGTTCTGCCGTAATCCAAAAATCTTGTTGGACATTTTGAATCAATTTTTGGATACTCTTGTTTAACTGTAGAAGAGTGAAGTGTTTTTCTGGCATGTTGGTTCTTGCTTTGATGCAAATTAGTTAAGTTTGTGTCAACATTACATAAAACCAGTGCAAGGGACAATAAGGCTAAATAAAGTACTTGCGTAATAAAAACGTTCTTTAATATTTTGTTAAGTCGGTTGAATGAACTTACTTTGCCCCTGTAAGCCACTAGATAATCGTTTTTAATGCAAAGACTCTTGTCTTTAAACATACAGTTAATAGATTCGTAATTTTTTAGTTTAGTGAAAAATGTCCAGACATGGTACAGGCAGATGCGTGTATTATGTCTTTTTTTTGCCTAATTGTTTAGGTGGCACTAGATTTGAGTTTAGGATCTTGTTCTAACCAAAATACACCTATGAATAATTGGCGGCGCACAATTAAGCAAGAAACCTTGTTGCGAACAGGAGGGCTACTGCTATTTTTGGTGGTTGGCGGGGCTGTAATGCTAATCAGCTTGATCGGGGCCGGGCGGATGCTTGATCGATCAATAGTTGAAAAAGTCAATTCCATAGTTGTTCTGGCCGAGTTCAAGAAAATTATCTTGACTAGTCAGCAGTCTTCGACAGCTTGGGTGTTCCATCCCCGCGATCGTGAAGCCAAAGCTCGGCTTCGCAAAATTATCCAACAGGAAGGCGCTTTGATCCATCTCAAGCTCACATCGGCAGCCTCGGTGTGGCCCGACACCAACCAAGTGCGCAGTTTGAAAACTGCGATGCTTGACTTTGACACTTTGCTTATAGACCAGAAAGCACTTGTCCAATTGTTGGCCACAGAACGGAACTACGCTGATCCAGCGCTGTTTGACAAAGCCACCAAATTGGCAGAAGATCGTTTGCTCCCCAATTCCCGCCAGTTGCAAGCCGCCGTAGCGCGCTTGATCAGTGAAAAGAACACCGAGTTTGGCAAAGCCCGCCGCGAACTGTCGGACAACATGGCTAATACGCGCCTTTTGTTGGTCATTATTATCTTGATCATCGTGGTTCCTTCTTTGATCCTGACTTGGAGCTTTGCCACCCAAATGACCTCTTCGCTTAACCTAATCGTCAATGGATTACAAAAATTGAGCTTAGGCGAGATCCCGGCCCCCATCCGGGACAAGCGGGATGACGAACTGGGCGACATCGGCCTGATGGTCAACAGCGTCAGTGAGTCTTATGCCATCACGGTGAAGTTTGCCGAGCAGATTGGGCAGGGCAATTATGAAGCAAATATTGCCAGTCTGGGCGATAAGGATCTACTGAGCAATGCCTTGATGCACATGCGCGAGCGGTTGACAATCGCGGCCGAAGAGGATCGGCGGCGCAACTGGGCCAACGAAGGTTCAGCCAAGTTTGCCGATCTATTGCGGGCCAACAACCAATCAACTACCCAAATGGGCACTCAGTTGATCGCTGAACTGATCCGATACATTGGGGCCAACCAAGGCAACTTCTTTGTGCTGAACGATGAGAGCCCCGACGACGTTTATATGGAATTGGTGGCGGCCTACGCTTGGCAGAAACAGCGGTTTGCCGACAAGAAAGTGCTGTTGGGCGAAGGCTCAGTGGGGCAGGCATGGATCGAGCGGGATGTGGTGTATCTCACCGATGTGCCCGAACAGTATACTTATATCGGATCAGGTCTTGGCGATGCCAATCCCCGGTGTATTGTCATCGTTCCGCTCCTGTTCAATGAACAGGTATATGGAATTTTGGAGGTGGCGTCCTTCACCGTCCTTCCAGCCCATAAAATTGAGCTTTTGAACCGTTTGGGTGCTTCCATTGCCTTGGCCATATCAACTGGCAAAGGCAATGATCGAACCCAGCAATTGTTGATGGCCTCTCAACAAATGGCGGAACAATTACGGATGCAAGAAGAGGAAATGCGCCAGAATTTGGAAGAGTTGATGGCTACCCAAGATGAACTGCAGCGCAAGGTCGATGCCTACGAAAGTGAGATCGCCAACTACGAGCAGACCATCAAGCAATTAAAACAGCGAAGAAAAGTTGAAGTATTGTCCGAAAATTAAGAACTTAATCAAATTTCAGCACCAATTTTCTTGTTTGGGCCAAGTCCTTGGCTCAAACAATGGTGGATAGTCAGTTTAGTGCCTCCGAGTTTGTGCCATTGGCCGACCAACCCTTATTCGGTCTCCGGCCTAGTCTCATCCCCTTGGCTTTGGGGAACTGAAGGGCCAAAGATCGCCATTTTCAACTTTTCGTAGAGGAAGGCGACCAACAAGAGGATGGCTCCCAGGCCCACCAGTGAAATGATGCGGCCCAATAAATTGATCCGGAGAAAGTCGAACAGAAAGAATTTGCCCAAAGCCACCGCAAAGAGACTCAGCGCGATCAGGCGCAGTTCTTTGCGCCGGCCACGGATGCCCACCACCATGAACACCAAAGAGCAAAGCCCCCACAATATGACATAGCCCAGTGCTTGGGAATCGCTGCCCAACTCGCTGGGAAGCAGCGGAGGATGGTATTTGAGCAGCACATAGCTGTGCGAAAACTCGGCGCTGGCGTGAAACACCAACAGGCCACAGCCCACCCAAAGTGCAACATTGAGGTTCCGATCCCGGTTTTTTTCCAACCGCTGGAGGGCCCGGATCATTTTGATGGCCAATAAAACAAATAGCATCAGGGCTACATAGTGCAAGGCAAAGGAAACTATCGGCATCTCTTGCAACAAGTAGCTGTCCCGGGCCGAAACGGCATCGAAGTGGGCTTTGAAAGGATAAGCAAAAATGACCAGCCCGCTCACGAAAACGCAAAGGGTGGTGAAATAATTTTCGCCAATCCGGGGGGCAAAGAGCCACATCACCAGCACATAGCTGGCACTGTAAATAATGGAGGCCATGGTGGCCAACTGATAGCTCCAGCCCAAATTGGCGGCTTGGAAAGTAAGCTCGACCAACAGGGCCACATAGGCAAGGCCAAACAGGGCCAGGGTGAAAATGCGTTTGCGGGCGGTAGGGGAGAAGCCCAGCTCGATACCGGGATCTTGGCCCGAAAGCCAGCGCAAACCGGACAGGGCCAGTAGCGCCCCCAAACTGCTCGCAAAAGCAGGATGGAACAAAATGGGAGTGGTGTATTTACGGACGTACTTACCCGCTAGGTCATACTCAAACAAATTTTGCTGATAAAACTGTTGCCAATCGGCCAGCAAACTCGTGAACATGAGCACCAACACTATCACTGAGGCCTCCCGGAACAAGCGCAGGCCCGAGCGCTGGCCCAGCCACCAGAGCAGGCAGGTTTCCGCCGCCCAAAACAGCGTGATAACGTTGCCCCGGAACGTGATCGGGGCGATCAGGCTGGCAAAAGTCAGCCCTGAGCCGAGCAGCAGATAGACCAGCAGTTTGTCCACCCGCTCGGCCACAAAGGCTGGCCGGTAAAACAAGTATGCCAGCCCTAAGTTCAGGATGGCCAAGCAACCCGCAAAAGCACCGCCCAGTGGGGTGTTTTGCCAAGCCCCGATGATGGTCATGCCTGCCAAGAAATAAAACAAGTGGTTGCTCAACAGCAACATGATTTCCGCAAAGGCAAATTTGACGTTGTACCGCACGTTGAAAGCCACGTTCATGGCAAAGAACAACCCATAAAAAACGGTGGCAAAGGCAAAAGCGCCCATCTGCGGGAGGGTTTCGGAAAAGGCTACCGTAGAAAGCCAACCCCCAAAGGTGAGCACCGTGAGCGTGTAGGCCACCCGATTGGGCCAAGGCCATTTTTTGTGGAAGGCAATGGCCAATGTGCCCAGGTTCAAGAGGGTCAAATAACTGAACAAGGCCACGTAATTGCCTTCGCCCCGGCTGGCCAAAAATGGGGTGGCAAAACCACCAATGGCTGCTATGATGGTCAGTTCCTGACGGTCGTATGCAAGCGAAATGGCCACTGTAAACCCGGTAATGACCACCATGATGGCAAAAGTGGGCAGTTGACCGAACAGGCCGTACTGCTGGTAGGCCCAGTAAAAGGAGAAATAAAGAATGGACACCCCACCCCCAATCAATACCGAGCTGAATGCTTGATAGCGTACCCGCAGAAAGTGGGCCACGCCGATCAGCCCAGCCCCAGTGAGTACCCCAATCAGGATTCTGCCACTTTCGTTAATCCATTCATTGTCAATGGCATATTTGACAAAATAGACCATGCCCAGCACAAAAACCCCAATGCCAACAAACTTGAGGTTCTTGCTGGCCCATTCTTCCATTGAGATCGATGGTTTGGGCTGGGGCTTGGGTTTAGGCGGGTTTTTTTTGGGTTGCCCCAATGGTGGGACTCTGCTTTGTCCTTCTTGCGGGCCGTCTGGTTGGGGGTTGGTGGATTTTTCTTGGCCAATCGGCTCAGGGCCAAGGCCTGCCGTTTCATCCAGCTTTTTGAACAGGGCTAGCAGGTCTGCTTGATTGGTCAAGTTTTGGGGTAACGGCTGCATTCCTCCGTCCATGGCCGCCACCCGCTCTCGCACATGGGTAATCTCGGCGCGCAGGTCATCCAGTTTAGCGGTCAGGTCAGTGACTAGTCGGTAAAGTTCCTCTTTTTCAGTCATTGCAATCTGCCTATTGATAGTAACAGAGTTATTTTCATGATGGAGCTAAATCGCGGTCTGGGCAGTGGGTTTTCCAAAAAATAGTACCCAGTTTTACATTTCAAGTACTTGATATACAAAGCACTGACCTGTATTTGGCATCGTTTTGCCAATCAGCAAACGTAAATTAACGGGTTTTTGTATCATTCAACCTTAAACCAAACAAAATTTGGGTTGGTGGTATGGTTTTGACCAAGTTTAGGGCTAGCCCGAGTCCATCCGATCGGCAACACGGCAGGTCAATCAGCCGACCATTGGCAGCATTACATTATCCCCCACATTTAAATATTTATCCTTTTGGCTGGCGTCGATCTGGGTGTTGACGCTAAGGTAATAAAAATGGGGGAATTGGGCCTGATGGGCAAAAGCGGGCAACGTTTCGCGGCGCAACTGCACAAAAGTCTGTTGGAACTTGGGCATGGCCTCGCCCGTGTCGGGATCGCGGGTGGGCACCGGGCAGCGTGCACAGGGCTTGAGGCCCACCAACTCCACCCCGCCCAACTGAAAAGGCCGCTCAATTCCGGGCGCCCCAAAGAGCTGGTCTTCCCAGAAAGCGGGGCATTCGGCCAGCTCAATATTGGCCCGAAAACGGCGGCGGGCACTCTCCACGTCGATCCCAAACCAGTGGGCCACTTGCTGGAGCGAAGCCAAACTGATCACTGTGGGGCCGGGCCGCTCGTCATCGTCGGGAAACCCGGTTTCGGTATTTTGTTTAAGGGTAACTTTAAGCCCCAAATAATCGCTGAACCATTCCTCAATGGGTGAACGATCCAAGTGGAGCGCAAAAGTGTTTGATTTGCTGTCAACTGAAAAGGTCACCAAGCGATAGGTCAGGTCGTGTTCGGTGCGTACTCGATGGAGGGCTGGATACTTTTTGCCGTTGATCGTCCGGCCTTCAGCATTGAATAAAGCAAATTCACGGTCAAAGCGGAGTGAACCGCCGGGCTGGATCTGGCTTTGGCCCACCGCCACTCCGTCCAACGATTTGATTGGGTAAACAATGATTTTGTTGACAATGGGCATGAGGAAAATGAGTTTACTGGAATAGAGCGATGTGGGCGATTTTCAAGCGTTTTGCTTGCTATTCGATGATTTGCTTTTCTGGTTGGCCGAAAATCAATTGGTGCAAGTATAAATGAAAGTTTGGACTTTGCTGGTCAATTGCTCAGCCAGTGGCTCGAGAATCTGCGGTAATTTATCTAAAACGAGCGAATATAAGCTGGCGATGCGCTAAATTGCGGTTATCATCAACCTAAAATACCAAATGAAACTGTTGCTCAAATCCACCTTGATCGCCATGCTCCTCCTTTTGGCCCAAGGTTGCTCCAAAACGGAAAGCGAAAACCCATTGGACACTGCCCAGACCAATTTGGTGCGCACTTGGCGGGCCGCCAATGTGAGCATCAATAACTTGCCATTGGCATTGCTGGGGGCGGCAGTGCCAGGAATTGACATCACGACCATCCGGCTCACTTTTCGGGCCGACAAGACCTTCCAAGCTTCGGGTCTCGGCATTCTGGGCACAGCCCTGCCGCCCACAGGGACTTGGGCGTTTGATAACAATAACCCCAATAAAATCATCATCAACCCAGGGAATTTGTCGGGCGAACTTTCTAACCTTAGCGCCATTGCGGGGACGATGACCTTCCAGATCTCGACTGCCAACACCCCGTTGAGCGCACTCGGGCCAATGGCCACTATTCGAGTGGACATGGTGCCCGGATGATACTAGTTGCCCTTGCCGTTGATTGATGGTGAGGGCTATTTTATTTTTCCACCAATAATTATTCATCCAAAAAGGCAATATTCCAAACATGGACGAGATATTCAAGGCTAGTCGGTTCAAAGATCCCATCACCCCCGATGAAGTCATTTTGACCGAAAAGGGCGTTACGTTTCGGATAAAAGAAGTATTGGGGGGATCGGAGAATTTCGTGTTTTATGAAGATATTTCGGGTATTGAAATTGATAATGGGATTATTTTTGCGACAATAAAAGTGATTCCCCGTGCCCGGGAAGAGATCGTGATTGAGAACTTTAGCCGGGAAGATGCCAAGCAGATCAAAGCATTGATTTTGGAACGGGTGACCCGTAAGTAAAGTGACCCTGGGCCAAAAAATATTGATCTGGTTGATGTTCGTGTGGTTGGGCGTGCCGTTCGTGGTGATGCAAGATCACTATCCACTGTTCCGCTATGGCATGTTTGCCGAGCCAGTGCAAGAGGCTATCCAGACCGAGCAATTTTTTGTCCGTTACTCCAACCCCAAGGCCGGGAACCCACTTCCCCAGCTTTTTGATCCCGCGCAAATCGGGATGCCCGGGCCCACTTATCGGTTGCTGCTGCGCAATTATTACTACCGCCGCCAAAGCCAACAATTACTGGAAAACTTACATCGGCCCCTCTACCGTGTGGGGGTGCGCGCTGATTGCTGGGAGCTTTACCGGGTCATGAACTTCCGGGACACCAGTCTAGTGGCCCAATGGCAAAACGCTGGTCTATGATCGATCGGCGGCGCCTTTACAGCCTCGGGGCACTTAATTCAGCTTATTTTTTTATATTGCACTACGTAACAACGCGATTTCCAAGATTTATTGCCTTGGTGTTGAACCGTTTTTTTTTCTGGTCAGTGAAAATCCGACCGTGTTTTGGTATCACCCGACAGATAGTCATTATTACTGCGCTAAATATTTTCGTTGGCGCGCTGGGGAACCAAGGTGGCCTGAATGAAACCGTTGCGCTGTATTGTTGAAATTCACTAAATTTAACTCGTGAGAAATATTCGTTGGGGTATTGCTGGTTTGGGCAAGATTTCGGGGCGCTTCGTTGCTGATCTTGCTCTGGTCGAGGGGGCAATGGTGGTGGCCGTCGCTTCGCGCAGTTTGGATCGGGCAAAGGAGTTCGCCCAGGCATGTGGGGCTGAGCGGGCCTACGGAAGCTTTGCCGAGTTGGCCGCCGATCCGGAGGTTGATGCTGTGTATGTGGGCGCGCCCCACACCGATCATCACCCGCTCACCCTGCTTTTTTTGGGGCATGGCAAGCACGTGCTGTGCGAAAAACCATTGGCCCTTGATCTGGCCCAAGTCCAGGAAATGGTCGGTTTGGCCAAAACCAAGGCCCGGTTTTTTATGGAAGCCCTGTGGACCAAGTTTATGCCCCATTTTGGAGCCTTGCGCCAAGCTGTGGCCGACGGTGCGATCGGGGAACTGCAATCGGTTCAGGCCAACTTCGCTTTTATTCCGCCATTTGAGCCCGAAAAGCGGGTATTGAACAAGGCCCTGGGCGGTGGTGCGTTGCTCGATATTGGTATTTACCCCATTTTTTTGGCCACTACCTTGCTGGGCCGGCCGGCCAATATTCATGCTCAAGCTGTCTTTGGGCCTACTGGGGTGGACACCCAATGCAATATGCTGCTGGACTTTGCCCAAGGCCAAACGGCAGTGCTGTCTTGCAGCCTCAGTTATACCTCAACGCTGGAGGCCCACATTTATGGCACGCAGGGCTATATCAAATTGCACTCACCTTGGCATGGCCAGTGCCCAGCGATTTCCATTTTTGATGACCAACGGCAATTGGTCAAAGAAATGTCATTTGGCACCAAGGGCAATGGACTGTATTACGAAGCCCAAGCGGTGAACGATGCCTTGCAAGCCGGACTTTTGGAAAGCAGCACCATGACCCACGCCGATAGTCAGTTATTGATGGAAACCATGGATCGGGTACGGGAGGCAGCCGGCATTTTTTATGTTTGATTTTTGCTGTTGAATGGGCACCCACCCAAAACAGGACATGGAGGCAACATTGCTTTGAGGCTGTGCACAAAAATAAATTTCCGAGAAACCAGCGCAATGGAATTATATAGATCATCCTCAAAGTCATTTTGGCTAGGTTAAAATCTTAATGTGAATCCAACTTCATTTATACTCTATCATACTTTCAAATTGCCATGAAAATACTTACTTTTTTCCTTGGTTTAGTTGCTCTTGCCCACTTTGCCCATGCCCAATGTACCTCTGGCGACTGCCAAAATGGGACTGGGGTTTATGCTTACGAAACTGGTCAAAAATATTTCGGGGAGTTCCGCGCTGGTCAGTTGGATGGTTATGGCATCTATACCGCGACCACTGGCGACTATTACGTTGGCGTGTTCAGCACTAGCCAGTACAGCGGCTACGGCACTTATTGTTATAAAAGCGGGAGCCGGGATCGGGGCACATGGCGAAGTTCAGTCATTGGCGAGCGAGCTACCGGCACTTCGGGCTGTGTGGCGGGCGACTGCCAGAACGGGTCGGGAATCTATGCTTTCAGCAATGGCGATGAATATATTGGCGGGTTTTCTGGGTCTTATCTACAAGGGCGCGGGGTTTATGCCTTCGCCAATGGGGAAAGATATGTTGGGGATTTTAAGCTGGGCAAGCGCGAAGGCTCAGGTGCTTACCTCTACACCAGTGGGCGGATGGATGTCGGTGCTTGGCGGGCCGACGAATTTATCAGTAATTCGGCCAATGCAAAAACCAATATTGGCTGCACCTATGGCGATTGCAACGGGGGCTATGGCACCTACGTATTTGATGATGGCTCAAAATATGTCGGCAATTTTATCAACTCCAAGCTCGATGGCCAAGGTACTTACACAACGGCCAAAGGCGAGCGGTACACGGGCGAGTTTAAGTACGGGATGTACAACGGCTATGGTACTTATTACTACAGCGACGGCACTGCCAAAGAGGGCACTTGGGAAAACAATGAGTTCAAAGAATCGGTAGCCTCAGCCAAAACTGGGTGCGTTTCAGGCGACTGCCAAAACGGCACTGGGGTCTATTCTTTCGTTGAGGGCCATCTTTACAAAGGCGCATTCAAAAATGGCGCTTTCAATGGGTACGGAGTCTATTCGTTTAAAACCGGCGATCTTTACGCTGGCCAATTTCTGAACAATAAATTTCATGGCAAGGGTAAATATACCCATCTGAACGGGGTGTTGGAAGATGGAATATGGACTGATAATCAATTTATCGGTAATGGTGTAAACCAAGTGGTCAATAATGATCAAAAGGCAAATACCAATTCCAATAATGGCAACCAGCTTGGTAATGCCAATTCGGGTGCGGTCGAGAAACGGCTTGCTTTGGTGATTGGCAACTCCGCTTATTCCAATGCCGGGGCACTGAAAAATCCAGTCAATGATGCCCGTGGCATGGAATCCGCCCTGCGGGAAATGGGCTTTGATGTCATTAAATTGGAAAATGCTTCCCGCGATGACATGATCCGCGCCATCAACCAGTTCGGCGATCGGTTGAAGGGTTATGATGTGGGGCTATTTTTCTTCGCTGGCCACGGTTTGCAAATGAAGGGCAGTAACTTCGTCATTCCGATTACGGCGGCGATCTCCTCCGAAAATGACGTGGAAATCGAGTGTTTGGAAGCCAACCGGGTGTTGGCCAAAATGGAGAGCGCCCGCAACCGCTTGAACATTGTCATTTTGGATGCCTGCCGCAACAACCCGTTTGAGCGGGCTTGGAACCGGACGTTGGGAGGAAACGGACTGGCCAGCATGAATGCGCCAGTGGGGTCATTTATCGCCTATGCAACTGCCCCGGGCAGCACCGCCTCCGATGGTACCGGCCAAAATGGGCTTTACACCGAGCAATTACTCAAGTTCATGCGCCAGCCGAACCTTAAAATCGAGGATGTGTTCAAACAGGTGCGGATCAACGTGATGCAACTGTCCAGCAATTCGCAAACACCTTGGGAATCATCCTCACTTATGGGTGACTTTTTCTTCAAAAAATAAAAAAGGTAAGAGATGATCCAACTGCTTGCCAAGCTATTGGCTTGGCAAGCAGTTGGCAATCAAATTATTGTGTTCGTCCTTTCCATTCAATCCGGGGGCGGAAGAGGTAATAAAAGAAAACCAGTGGGTTGAAGAAAGTGATAAAAATCTCGTAGATCCAGAGATAAGGCCAGAGGCTTTTTTGGCCAACCCGCCAAGCGAAAAAACCTGAGATGCTGGCCTGCAAGCCGAAGCGCAACACCCCAAGTCCAAGGGCCCATTGCCAAGCCCAAATAGCGATCGCCGCCAGCAAAACACCAAAAAGTCCATTGAGCAACACCAAGGCGAGCAAGACGGGCCGCAACCCCAGCGCCCCGGCAAACCACCGCCGCCGCTGCCGGAGCAAAGTTTTCCAGTCGGTCACGGGCAAGCCCTCAGCTACAATATCGGGCGCGGAAAGTTGGGCAAAGTCCCAGCCTTGGCCCAAAATAGCCTTGAAAAGTACGAGATCCTCGGTCGGGGAGGGGGGCAGTTGTTCATAGCCGCCCGTGCTCCGATAAGCGGTTCGGCGGTAGGCCATGTTGCTCCCCAAACTGCATACGGGCTGGCCCAGCCAAGCGGCCAGTTGCACCAAGCCCAGGGCCAGCACCCAGTCCACTGCTTGCAGCCGGGCCATGAGCGAAGGGCCCACCATCACTGTGAACCCAGTCACGATGCCAGTTTGGGGGCCAAAACCCGCCACCATTCCGTTGATCCAAGTCGGGGGAACGGCGGTGTCGGCATCGGTCACGAGCAGGAGTTCGCCCTGTGCCCGCCGGGCCAACTGCATCATCACGTTGCCCTTGGCCTTGGCCGGGCCGGTAGGGTGCGCAATGTCAATGAGCTGATAAGCTGGCTTGTGGGTGATAAATTCCTTGATCAGCGCGCGGGTACTATCCTCGGAGTGATCCTCACCGATGAGGATCTCGACCGGCTGACGCGACTGCACCACCGCTTGATCCAACGCGTTGAGGCAGCGCAGAATACAAGGGGCTTCGTTGCGCACGGCCAGCAATACCGAAACGGTGGGTGCAATAACCAAAGTGGGGGAAGGATGAACCAAAGTTGTTGTTTTTGCTTGAATTTTGTAACAATAGGAGTCGTTTGGGCATCAAAAAACTAACATTTTGATTGCTTGCCCCAAGTACGACTAGAACGGCTTCACCCGCCCCAGACGCAATTTGACCCGGAATTTCCAAAAAGGTTCATCGCCCCGAATATCAATCCGTTTGATTAGGTAAGGATTGGCCAAGGGTAACACATTGACTTGGTTGCCGATGCGCAGCCCCAATCGGATGCCATTGGCTTGGAGCAACTTTTCCAGTTCGGCCAAAGCAGCCCGATCTTTGGGCACTCCCCCGTATGGGTACGCAAGGGCGGGCACATAGCGGAGCCCGGTGGCGTTCATGGTCGCAATACAAGTCTGTAAATCCTCGGCAATGGTGACTAGATCGGCGTGCTTATAATTGAGGTGGGCATGGGAGTGGAGGCCCAGTTCCACCACGTTGGGGTCCAAGCTTTGCAATGTTTGAACATCCATGATTGCTTCGGTACCGTTGTCCCAAGCATTGGTTTGGCCAATAAATTTGGTGGGAATAAATATTGTGGCAATTAGGTGGTGTTGTTTCAGCAATGGGTAAAGCAAAGTAGCGTTGCTCAAATAGCCATCATCAAAAGTGAGGATTACTGGGCGTTTGGGGAGTGTGCCCTTGCCATCCTGCCAGTCGATGAGTTGTTGACAAGAGATCGGTTGATAGCCGCGCCGCTTGAGGTGAAAGAACTGCCGCTCGAGGCCAATGGCGGGAATGGTGAGAAAATCGGCTTCACCGACCGATACGCTGTGGTACATCAGCACCCTGAGCCTCATGGCCCGTGGACGGAAGAAGTACGAACCATACTGGAGGGCGATCAAAAGGACAATCGCCCCAATTGTCATTGTTGCAAGCCAAAAACCCATAAATATCGACAAGGAAAATGATGACCCCACTATCAACTGAGCGAAGTTAAGCGGCAGAAAATTACCGATCGCGCATCAGCCAAAAAAACGCTCAGGTTTTTTAATTCACCAGAAAAAAATCTATCTTAGCCAACTGCAATCCTACCTAGCCCGCAAGAAATTGATAGCGAACAGGTTTACCACAATACATGATGGACAATAATAAGTCATTTACCCGCAAGCCGCGCAAACCGCCCATATCGTCGCCAAACGATTTGGAAATGTTGGGAAAAAAGCCGCCGCAAGCCCTGGAGTTGGAAGAAGCCGTGCTGGGTGCGTTGATGCTGGAAAAAAACGCCTTGAACGATGTAGTGGAAATCTTACGGCCCGAACACTTTTACAAAGAGGGCCACAAGGCGATCTACGAGGCCATCCTAGAATTGTTCAAAATGTCAGAACCCATTGATTTGCTGACGGTTACTAATCAACTTCGCAAATTGGGGACAATGGAAAAAGCTGGGGGCTACTCGGGAGTGGCCACGCTGACCACCAAAGTGAACTCGGCGGCCAACATAGTGGCCCACACCCGGATTGTGCAGGAGTGCGCCATCAAGCGCGAGATCATCCGCCTGTCGGGCGAGATCCTGCAAGATGCGTACGAGGACACGGCCGACGCGCTCCAATTGCTGGATCGCACCGAACAGGCCCTGTTCGCCATTTCGGAAGCCAACATTCGGAAAAACTATGCGGACATGAGTTCGCTCATGCGGCTGGTGCTCAAAGAGATTGAAGAGAAGCGGGGCCAAAAAGATGGGCTGACCGGGGTGGCCAGTGGATTCACGGCCTTGGATCGGGTTACTTCGGGCTGGCAAAAATCGGACATGGTGATTTTGGCTGCCCGCCCCGGGATGGGCAAAACTGCGCTGGTGCTCTCGCTCCTGCGCAACGCCGCCGTCGATTTTGGCAAAGCAGTGGTGATTTTCTCGTTGGAAATGTCCCAAGTGCAATTAATGAACCGTTTACTTTCTGCGGAGGCTGAACTGGAAAGCAAGAAAATCCAGACCGGTAAACTGGAAGACTATGAAATGCAGCAGCTGGTCCACAAAACGACGCGCCTTGCGCAGGCCAAAATATTTATTGACGATACCCCCGCTTTGTCCATTTTGGAGCTGCGGGCCAAGAGCCGCCGCCTCAAATCGCAAAATGACATCCAGCTCATCATCATTGACTACTTGCAACTGATGAGCGGGGACAGCAATAAGAACAGTGGCGGCAATCGGGAACAAGAAATTGCCGGAATCTCGCGCTCGCTCAAGCAATTGGCCAAAGAGTTGAACGTGGCCGTCATTGCCCTGTCCCAATTGAGCCGGGCCGTGGAGACCAGAGGGGGCGACAAACGGCCCCAACTGTCAGATTTGCGCGAATCGGGCTCCATCGAGCAAGATGCCGACATGGTCATGTTCATTTACCGGCCCGACTATTATGGCATTACCAAGGACGACGAAACCGGGGTTCCGCTCAAAGGAACGGCCGAAATCATTATCGCCAAAAACCGACATGGTTCGGTAGGCAGTGTGTGGCTCAAATTTATTGATCGGTTCACCAAATTTGTGGACTTGGAGGATGATGGTGCTTCGCTGGGCGGCCTTGGTGCGAGTGGGAGCGGCGGTTACACTCCCCCCAGCCAGCCCGATGACTTGGCCTATGGCAAACTAAAAACCAGCCACTCTGGCGACGGTTCCTATACGGTGGGCAGTAAAATGAACGATCTCAACGACAAGTTCAAGAAAAATGACGAAGAAATGCCGTTCTAGGTCAGTATCAAAACGGGCCTAACCCTAGGAAGTTTAGGCCCGTTTGGTTGTAATAGATTGCCGTAAGTGTTTACCAGTAAGATAGTTGTCGGGGCTGAAATAAAGCAATGCTGGAACTACTGCTCAATTTCCTCGATGATTTCTTCGCCCGCTACCACCACATCGATGAAGTCCCCCAGTTTGATTTTGGCCCCCGGGGCATAAACTGGGGTTTGGCGGAGGATCGTACCTTGTTTCCGGCCCGGCGCAGCTTGATAAGCCGTCACATTGATCCCCAACCCGACGCCCCGGGTCAGGTATTCAGCCTCTGAGAGGGGCTTGCCCACGAGGTTGGGCATTTCAAATTCGGTGTTACCCACGCCATCGCCCACTTGCAGGTCAATAACTGATCCTTTGGGCAATGAAATCCCTTTTTTCAACTGGTCACGACTGATCTCGCGGCCTTTGTGGAACATCTTGAGCACGGCATTGGCGGCAGGATCGGGCACAAAATCAGCTTTCCCCCGTTTGAAACCATAACTTTCCAGCACTAAGTCCGCTTGTCGCAGCGAATTATCGATGATGTTTGGCAACAGTTCCATCGGTGGCATCAATGAGTTGATGGTCAAGTGAATGCGCCGGTTTACCTTCACTTTGGCCCCTTCGGCCGGATCTTGTTTGATCACGGTCAGCGGGGGTAGTCTTGGATTGTAGCTCGAGTCGGTAACCACATAGCGCAAGTCGCTGTCCTCTAGCCGCTCCACTGCTTTATCAAAAGCAGACTCAACCACATTGGGGACGGTGATGGTTTCGCCATGATGGGTCGTGATGGGCAAATAAACGTAAAAAAACCCCAATAAAAGTAACAATAGCAAAATGGCTATGACCAATATATTCAGCAATAAGGCGGCAAGAGAATTGCCCCGGAGAAAACGAGAACTGTCCAAAGTAATGAAGGTGTTTAAATCTAAAGTGATGTTGGTGACAAAACTACAAAATTGGCCGGAAAGTACAAGCTACCGAAGCTTGCCCTTTCCGGCCAATGGCGTAGTGATTACCCCTAATGCACTTCTTCCAGTTCTCGCAAGTGGGCCAAGATCCTTTTCATCGGTTTGGCAATGGCGATCCGGCCCGAGCGGACAAAGCTCAAGATGCCGTGGGGTTTCAGTTCCTCAAACAGTTTTTGGGTCTCGGCCTCGTGCCCCGTTTTCTCGATCACGGTAAATTCTTCCTCAATGGCCAAAATCTGGGCGTGGTTGTTTCGGATTATCTTTTCCACCAGATCGCTGCCCATGAACGCTTGGGTCGGCATTTTGTAAAGGGCAAGCTCTTGGTAAACGATCTTGCTATCGTCGTAGAAAAAAGCTTTGAGCACGTCCACTTGCTTCTCGATCTGTTTCACTATCTGCACAATCCCTTCGTGGGTGGTGAAAATAGTGATGGTAAAGCGGCTGATCCCGTGGGTTTCGGTCCCGGAAACGGTGAGGCTCTCGATGTTGATTTTCCGGCGGGTGAAAATGGTCAATATCCGGTGCATGAGGCCGGAGATGTTTTCGGTAAATATCGATAATGTGTAAAGCTGTTCTGTTTCCATCGGGAGCAGGGAAAATGATTGATTCAATGGATGATTTTTTTGGTGGCAGTGGGCAAACCCATTGCCACCGGTTATTCCAAACGGATGTCCGCCGTGGCAGCCCCGGCCGGAACCATTGGGAACACGTTTTCCTCTTTTTCCACCATCACTTCCAAAAAGAAAGCAGTGGGGCTGTCAAGCAATTGGGTCAAGGCTCCGTCCAGCTCATCGCGGTGTTCGACACGCAGGGCCGGGATGCTGTACGCTTCGGCAATTTTGACAAAATTCGGGTTGCACATGTCCACCGACGAATAACGGCGATCAAAGAACAATTGCTGCCATTGCCGTACCATGCCCAAAAAATTGTTGTTCAAAATAATAATTTTGACCGCAACATTGTATTGTAGGATCACGCCCAGTTCTTGCAGCGTCATCTGGAAGCCCCCATCGCCGATGATGGCCACCACTTGGCGGTCGGGCCGCCCCACTTTGGCCCCAATGGCTGCGGGGAGACAAAAGCCCATAGTGCCCAAGCCGCCCGAGGTAATGTTGCTGTTCGGGGCAGTGAACTCATAATAGCGGGTAGTGGTCATCTGGTGCTGGCCCACGTCGGTGGCCACAATGGCTTTGCCCCCCGTTTTATCGGACAGCATTTTGATCACTTCGGCCATCTTGAGTTTGTCGGTCGAGGGGGCAAAGTCCTTGGAAATTACTTTTTCGTGCTCGATCCGGTCACATTCCCGAAAACGCTCCAGCCATTCCAAGTGAGAATTGGGCTTTAACCGGGGCAATAATACTTGCAGGGCTTCTTTGGCATCGGCATTGACGGCCACCGTGGTTTTGATGATCTTGTCGATTTCGGCCGGGTCAATTTCAATGTGGATCACTTTGGCCTGTTTGGCGTAGCGTTTTACGTCGCCCGTTACGCGGTCGTCGAAGCGCATCCCCACGGCGAAGAGCACGTCACATTGGTTGGTCAAAATGTTGGGTCCATAGTTGCCGTGCATCCCCAAATACCCTACGTAGAGCGGGTGGTGGGCATCCATGGCCGACAGGCCCAGCAAGGTGCTGGCCACCGGGATCCCGGTTTTTTCGACCAGTTTTCGCACCTCTTCTTGGGCTTTGGCCAGTACCACTCCCTGACCGATCAGCATCAAGGGCCGCTTTGCTTGGTTGAGCAGTTCGGCCACTTGGTCGATCCGGGCCAAGTCCACCTTGCGCTTGGGGAAGTAACTGCGGATTTTGTTTATCTTTTTGTACTTGAAATTGAACTTTTCAACTTGGGCATTTTTGGTGATATCGATCAGCACTGGCCCCGGGCGGCCACTTTGGGCAATGTAGAAAGCTTTGGCAATGGCTTCGGGGATTTCCTCGGCGCGGGTCACTTGAAAGTTCCACTTGGTGATGGGCAGCGAGAGGCTGATCACATCGGTTTCCTGGAAGGCATCGGTGCCGAGCAAATGTTTGGCCACTTGCCCGGTGATGCACACGATCGGGGTAGAGTCGATCATGGCATCGGCAATGCCGGTGATCAGGTTGGTGGCTCCGGGGCCGGAGGTGGCCAGACATACCCCGGCACGGTGTTGGACCCGCGCATAGCCCTGCGCGGCGTGGGTTGCTCCCTGTTCGTGCCGCACCAAAATGTGCCGAAGCCGATCTTGGTAGTCGTATAGGGCATCGTACACGGGCATAATGGCCCCACCCGGGTAGCCAAACATGGTGTCCACTCCTTCGGCCAGCAACGCCAAGACCAAAGCTTCCGCCCCGCTGATGTTGTCTTTCTCGATCAGGTATTCTTGCTGGTGCCCATTCTGGTGTTCGGCTAATTCCAGAACTGCCCCTCGCGGTGTATTTTCCATGGTAATCGGTGTTTTAAAATGACAATATTAGTTAATGAAGTTAACTATTTTTTTGTGTTAATTGCTTGTTAGACTGATCATTGGGTTGTTTATTTCTTTCCTTTTGTTTCAAATATGCCGCGATGGCCCACCCGGACAAACACCCCTAGTCGGTTACTCCTGCCATATTAATGCCAGCTAGGGGCAAATGGTAACCATTTAGCGGGATACTTGCCCGGGATCGCAAGCAATTGGAGCAGGTTACAATCTCGTAGAGTGTTTACTCATCGGTCACGCAGCCTTCGGAGGCGGGCCCCACACTTTTGATGTATTTCCACAAAACTCCGCTGGTCACTTTGTAGGGTGGCTGGATCCAACTGGCCCGCCGGCGATCCAGTTCTTGGTCACTCACCAACATATCGATGGTACGGTTGCGGGCATCAAGCACAATCTGGTCCCCGGTCATAACCAGCGCAAGGTTGCCGCCTGCTTGGGCCTCGGGAGTGATGTGCCCCACCACAAAACCATGCGTACCACCCGAAAACCTGCCATCGGTGATCAAGGCTACTTTATCGCCAAGGCCGGCCCCCATAATGGCCGAGGTGGGTTTGAGCATTTCGGGCATTCCCGGTGCACCTTTGGGCCCACTGTACCGGATCACCACTACGTCGCCCGGCTGAATTTCATGTTTGGTGATGCCCTCGTTTAGATCGGCTTCCGAATCATATACCCGGGCCGTACCCTCAAACCGTTCCCCTTCTTTGCCCGTAATCTTGGCCACGGCCCCGTCGGGGGCAAGATTGCCATACAAGATCTGGATATGGCCGGTTGGTTTAATGGGGTTGGCAAATGAATGGATAACCTCTTGGCCCGCCAGTAATCCCGATGAATTGGCCAAATTTTCGGCCATTGTTTTGCCCGTAATGGTGAGGCAATCGCCATGGAGCAGCCCTTCGGCCAATACCATTTTCATCACCGCCTGTACGCCGCCCACATTGCACAGATCTTCCATGAAATATTTGCCGCTCGGTTTCAGATCGGCCAGAAGGGGAGTGCGGTCGCTGATGCGCTGAAAGTCTTTAAGGGTAAATTTGACCCCGACCGATTTGGCCATCGCCAGCAAATGGAGCACGGCATTGGTTGAGCCGCCCAGCACCATTATCATCGTCACGGCATTTTCAAACGCCTCAAAGGTCATCAGGTCGCGGGGCTTTAAATCCAAGGTCAGGGCGTGGTAAATGGCCGGGCCGATCTGATCGCATTCGGCCTGTTTCATCGGGCTGACCGCCGGGAACGAGGAACTGTTGGGCAGGCTCATCCCCATGGCCTCGATCGCGGTGGCCATGGTATTGGCGGTGTACATGCCCCCGCAAGCTCCCGCCCCCGGAATCGCGTTTTTGATCACGCCCTTGTATTCTTCTTGCGTAATAGTGCCCGATACTTTTTTGCCATAGGCTTCAAATACCGAAATAATGTCCAACTTTTTGCCCTTGTATTGGCCATAATCGTAGCGGCCCGAGTTGATGGTGCCGCCATACACCAGAATGGCCGGGCGGTTGAGGCGGCCAATGGCCAACATGGCGCCGGGCATATTTTTGTCGCAGCCCACCAAGGCCACCACCCCGTCATAGCATTGTCCGCCCACGATGGTCTCGATCGAGTCCGCGATCACGTCGCGCGAGGGCAGGGAGTAGCGCATGGCCAAGGTGCCATTGGTCATCCCGTCGCTCACGCCCACGGTGTTGAAAGTCAGGCCAATTAGTTTTTCGGTGGCATTGATGCTCTTTTTTACCCGGCTGGCCAGTGCATTGAGGTGCATGTTGCACGTGTTGCCCTCAAACCCCGTGCTGGCAATGCCCACTTGGGCCTTGGCCATGTCGTCTTCGGTCAGGCCAATGCCATACAGCATGGCTTGGGCGGCGGGGAGGTTTTCATCTTGGGTGAACGTGCGGCTGTAACGATTGATTGGATCCATATTGCTTAGTTGGGAGTGTGGGTTTTTGCTCGTGATTTAATGAATGGTTTGAAAATTTAGAACAATTTGGATAAATACCTTGATTGAGTGTCTTGATTTTTAGTAGTTTTTGTTGGGAGTTTGCCCCAAGCCGATTTGAGTTGCGCGGCCAAAGTGCAGTTCCAAATTCCACCCCACCTAAATAATGGTGTAGGACGGCTCCATGACCGAATGGACCAAGTCATAGTAAGCCTCGGCCAACCGTGCACAGTGCGACTTTTCGTAGGGCTTTCGCAACGGAACGCCATCTACCATGCCAATACCAGCCACTTCGGTGGCAGTCCCGACCAGCATGGCGGCATCGGCGGCTTGTAGTTCCGCTGGGGTAAACTGTCGTTCTTCGGCCTCAATGCCCAACTCCGCGGCCAATTCCAGCATGGTCTTTCTGGTAATGCCGGGCATCACACTCCCCAGTGGCGGGGTGAACAGCCGCCCGCCCTTTTCCATGAACAGGTTGGCCCCCGGCGACTGGGCCACAAATCCTTGGTGGTCCAGCAGGAGGGCTTCATCATAGCCCCGCCGCCGAGCCTCGGTACTGGCCATGATCGAGTTGACATAAAAACCAACCACTTTGCCCTCGTACGGAAATGAGTTTGGGTGGGGCCGGGCAATGGGGGAGATGCCAACATTGAGCAACGTCTCACCCAAGAGTTTGGGCCATTTCCAAGCGGCCATCAGCAGTTTGGTGTGGGGATTGGCTTGCAGGGACATCGCATCGCCAGCCAGCAGCACCGGACGGATGTAGGCATTTTTCAGTTGGTTCTTTTCCAGCAGTTGTTGCGCGATCTGTTCCAGCTCCCCGTTGGTGAGCGCAAGATCCAGCCCCAGCAAAGTAGCTGTTCGGCGCATCCGCTCAAAGTGGGCCGTTGGTTGGAAAATCCGCACCCCGTGCTGGGTATCGTAGGAGCGAAGCCCCTCAAATACCCCATAGCCGTAATGCAGTGTTTGGGAAAATGGACTGCAAAGGGCATCTTTCGCTTTCACGAATTTGCCGTTGAAGTAAACAAATGTCTTGTTGTTGTAGAACATATTGTCTAAAGTAACCATAAATAAGGTGTTGTGCTTGACTTTGGCCGTTAGCCCGGTAATGGGTCAAAAAAAAGCCTTTCCATTTTAGGGATGGAAAGGCTTTAGTTGCTGCGCTAGTCCTTTTCTCATCCCATTGGGAAGATAATGACCACCACCAAGAGCAAAATGATAACGTAGCGCATCTATAATGAATGTTGAAGACTTGTGACCGGTAACGGTAACTACAGTTTTGTAAATTTAGTTGCTCCATTTGAAACTTCCAAATTTTTCGCAAGTATTTAGCAATAAATATTAAAACGGCTGGCCCAACCGCCATTTTTCGCAATCTCGGCCGTTTAAAGTTGGGTTGCACAAGTTGGCAAAGCCAAACCTTTTCGCCAAATTTGCTGTTGTGAGTTTATTTGTGCCTTGCCGCCCCAGAAAACTTCGGGGGAAACTGCTTACCACTTTTTGCCAAATTTTGTGAAGGAACTAGCCTATCTTAACCGTTACCTATACAAGTACAAAGGATATTTGATTTGGGGGACAGCGTTCACCATCCTCTCCAACATATTTGCCATTATTCCCGCCCAAGTTGTGCGTTTTGCTTTCGATTTGGTGGGGGACAACATCAATGTATACCTACTGTTCAAAAATTCGCCGGCCGAAAGTGCCATCTACGCGGAATTTGCGCGGGCAGTGCTCATCTACGGGGTGCTGATCGTGATCATGGCCCTTGTGCGCGGCTGGTTCCTGTACCTGATGCGCCAAACGATCATCGTCATGTCGCGGATGATTGAATATGATCTCAAAAACGACATCTATTTTCACTACCAGACCTTGCCGATGAGCTTTTACCGCCGCAACAATACCGGCGATCTGATGGCCCGCATTTCGGAAGATGTGGGCAACGTGCGGATGTACCTCGGCCCGGCCATCATGTACGGGCTCAACATGGTCGTGTCGTTTGTGCTTATCATCAGTTATATGCTGTCGGTCAATGTGGAACTGACTTACTGGTCACTGCTCCCTTTGCCTTTCCTTTCGGCCAGTATTTACTATGTGAACAACTTGATCGAGCGCTACTCGATTGAAATCCAAAAGAGTTTGTCGGCTATGTCCACTTTTGTTCAGGAAGCTTTTTCGGGAATCCGGGTCATCAAATCCTTCGTGCGCGAGGCAGATTCAACCGACCAGTTTAGCCGGCAAAGCAACGATTACAAAGATAAATCCATGAAGCGTGGGGTGGTAGATGCGCTCTTTTTCCCCATCATGATGTTTATGATCAGTTTGAGCACCATCCTGACCGTGTACATGGGCGGGATCCAAGTGATCAGTGGCAATATAACGCCCGGGGTCATTGCCGAGTTCATTATCTATGTCAACATGCTCACATGGCCGGTTGCTTCACTGGGCTGGATCGCGAGCATCACCCAAAAAGCGGCGGTATCCCAAGGGCGGATCAATGAGTTCCTGAACACCAAAACCGATTTGGTGTCCCGCAAAGACCTGAACACCAAGCTCCGGGGGGCGGTCAGCTTCAATAATGTCAGTTTCACTTACCCCGATTCAGGGATTGTGGCCCTTCGCAATGTCAATTTTACAATCAATCCTGGCCATGCAGTTGCCATCTTGGGCGCTACCGGCTCGGGCAAGAGCACCATTGCCAACTTGCTTTGCCGTCTTTATGATGTCTCCTCGGGCGAAATCCGGATCGACGGGACAGACATCCGCGATTACAACATTGCAATGCTCCGCCAACAAATCGGGTACATTCCACAAGATGTCTTTTTGTTTTCCGAAACCGTTCGTGCCAATATTGCTTTTGGCACCAAGGGAATGACCGAAGCAGCCATCTGGCAAGCGGCCAAAGATGCCGACGTGTATGACAACATCATGGAGTTCCCCAAGCAATTTGATACCGAAGTGGGCGAGCGCGGCCTTACGCTCTCGGGGGGGCAAAAGCAGCGCATTTCCATTGCGCGGGCCATCTCGCGCAACCCCAGCATCCTGATCATGGACGATGCCCTATCGGCAGTGGACACCAAGACCGAGAATGCCATCCTCAACAGCTTGCAGCGGATCATGCGTGACCGCACCACGGTCATCATTTCCCACCGGGTATCCTCGGCCAAGCTGGCCGATCAGATCATTGTGCTGGCCGATGGGCAAATCATCGAGAGCGGCTCACACGAGCAACTGCTCGCCCTCGGGGGAACCTACCGCGATCTCTACGAAAAACAAATGCAGAGCGAAGAAGAAGTGGCCGAGTAGGCTGGTTTGCAAGCTGCAAAACCGAAAATTGGGGGTCGGAGCTTTGTCTGATCGGCTGGCCAGTTTCTTTTATTCACTGGCCTGTTGATGGTTGACTCAATGAAACGGGTGGAACCAAGCAAGAACGGTTGGCGATTTGATTTAGGACGGCGCGAAAGTGCCAACCACCATCGCTAAACCAAATAATACGGCAATGGTAAAATATTCTTTTCCATTTCATTTGTAAACAAATGACTGCCAAACTATTAATGAAATGTTCGGCAATTTTTATCATAATGATCAATAAAAAATTTAAATATTAAGCAAAAAAAATGGAAAATCCAGTGGTTATTTTAGGGGCGAAAGGTTTGGGCAAAGTGGCCTTGGACATATTTAAACAAAACAATGTCATCGTGTACTGCTTTCTGGACGATGACCCCAAGCTCCGGGGCCAAGAGGTCCAAGAAGTACTGGTGACCGGCAAAACGGACGAGGAAGAATATTTGAAAGTTATTGGGGAAAAGTGTGAGGTGTTTATCGCGACCGACGACAACCGGGAGCGCAAATCGCTGGCCAAAATGCTGATGGAAGACTATAAAAAGATGCCCATCAACGCGATCCATCCCAGTTCGGTGACCGAGGCATCGGCCAGCATTGGTCACGGCAACTTGATCGCGGCCGGGGCTTATGTGGGCAGTTTTGCCATCTTGGGCAACCACTGCATCCTCAATGCCCGGGCCATTGTGGATTACGATGCTCAATTGGCTGATTTTGTGCAGATTGGTGCCGGCAGTATCATCAACTCCGGGGTGGTCATTGGCGAAAGCGCCTTCATCGGATCAGGCGTGACAGTCGTTTCTGGGATCAAGATTGGCAAGAACACCCGCGTGGGTGCGGGATCGCTGGTCATTGCCGATGTGCCCGACAACACCACCGTGTTTGGGGTGCCCGCCCAAAAAGTGGCCAAATAGTAGAGACGCGACGACTCGCGCCTACTGGCAAAAAGTTGAGCGTAAGGCCATTCGTAGTGTAAATTGGCACAAAAAAAATGCCCTCACTTTAGATGAGGGCATTTTTTTGCCGGAAATGTCAAATCCCAATCTCACTGTCTGTCCGAAACATGGTGGCCCACTGGTTGGGGCACTAAAAAACCACAATTGGACAGCAATTTTCGCCAAGCTTCTTCTTCAGAATTTGCCGTTACGCCAAATTCTTGCGTTCTGGTAAGTTTATCCACTAACCAAAAAAAGCTCACTCCTGCTACTACGACTCTGTGTAGTTGGTAAAGTTCAGTAATTTCAAATGGCATCTTTAAAAAGGGGAAATTAGAAATGTGAAGCGTAACCTTTATGCCAAAGTCAGTCATTACATTACTTGAAACAAAAATAGGGAAAGAAACCAGAAAAAACATCTTTTTAATATTTTATTGAGTTTGGCGGGCCAAAGTAGTCAACCACCCAGAGGCGAGGTTGTCCATCGAGCGGTTTAATTGTTACCCAGATAGCCTCATCGCCCCCTTGATGTTGCCAAAAGCCGAGCAGATTGGCCTCAATTTACTTTTTTCAGACCAGCTTTAAGGAAATATTGCCCTTGTTTATTTTTTGCCCTAACTTTAGCCGCGCTTAACCCAAACTCATGATGAACAGATTCTTTCTGCTACTTTGTTTCATTTTCATTACATTGGTTGCCCAAGCCCAGCAGAGCATTCCCGATGCCCCTGCGCGCGCCGAGGGCCTGCAATCGCCCACTGGACGGCTCATCATCCGGGGAGTGACCCTGATCAACGGGGCTGGTTCCCCGCCCACTGGCCCGGTGGATATTGTGGTGGTAAAAAACCGGATCGCCCAGATTCGTACCGTCGGCTATCCGGGCGTAGCCATTGACCCGAACAACCGTCCCAAAGCCAACCCCGGGGATTTGGAACTAGATTGCACGGGCATGTTCCTGATGCCCGGTTTAGTGGACATGCACGGCCACATCGGGGGGGTGTCGCAGGGCACCCCGGCCGAGTATGTGTTCAAACTGTGGATGGCCCATGGCATCACGACCATTCGCGACCCCTCTTGTGGCAACGGGCTGGACTGGGTGCTGGCCCACCGAAAAAAGAGTTTGAACAACGAAATCACGGCTCCGAGGATTGAGGCTTACGTCGTATTTGGCCAAGGGGAACCAGAAGGGATCACTTCGCCCGAGCAAGCCCGGGCCTGGGTGCAGGGCATCCACAAGCGCGGGGCCGATGGCATCAAGTTTTTTGGGGCCAGGCCCGACATCATGGCCGCGGCCCTGGATGAGGCCAAGAAACTCGGCCTCCGATCCGCCTGCCACCATGCCCAGACCGATGTGGCGTGGCTCAATGTGGTGCAAACGGCCAAAATGGGCCTCACCAGCATGGAACACTGGTACGGACTGCCCGAGGCATTGTTTGAGGACAGGACGATCCAAAACTACCCGCCCAACTATAACTACATGAACGAGCAGCACCGTTTTGAAGAAGCTGGGCGGCTCTGGAAGCAAGCCGCCAAGCCTTTCTCCGAACACTGGAACAAAGTGATGGACGAATTGATCGCCATGGATTTCACCTTGGATCCAACCTTTAATATTTATGAAGCCAACCGGGAACTGATGCTGGCCCGCCGGGCGGAGTGGCACGACGACTACACCCTGCCCGCGCTGTGGCGTTTTTTCTTGCCCAGCCGGATTTCGCACGGCTCTTATTGGCACGATTGGGGCACCGAACAAGAAGTGGCTTGGAAAGAAAATTATCGGTTATGGATGGCGTTTGTCAATGAATACAAAAACCGGGGCGGCCGGGTGACCACCGGTTCCGATTCGGGCTTTATTTTTCAGACCTATGGATTTGCCTTTATCCGCGAACTGGAACTGCTACGCGAGGCGGGCTTTCATCCCTTGGAAGTGATCCGGGCTGCGACCCTCAAAGGGGCTGAGGCACTGGGCCGGGCCAAGGACATCGGGACAGTGGAAGTGGGCAAACTGGCCGATTTTGCCATTGTGGAAGAAAACCCTTTGGCCAATCTCAAAGTGTTGTACGGCACTGGGGCCATCCGCCTGAACGAAAAGAACGAGGCTGTGCGGGTCGGTGGGGTCAAATACACCGTCAAAGACGGCATCGTGTACGATGCCAAGAAAATGTTGGCCGATGTAAAGCGCATAGTGACCGAGGCCAAAACCCGGGAAGGCTACAAAGTGACCCAGCCCGGCTACAAAGCGGGCGACAACTAACTGACCCAAAGACGGTTTGGTGGAGTTGCCGGCGCATCAAACCGCCTTTTGGGTATAGGCCGAACGAAATGGAATGAACTGCTTGAACGCCTTGCAGTACCCACAAAATTCGGGTGAGGCACTATTGTTTATTGAGATTACTACTAATTCTAACAAAAATCAAACGTTTAGTCAAAATAATATATAAATTACAGTTGTTTAATTACTTTATTTTTCTTTATTCTTACAAATTATGAAAAAAAATTACTTATTGGGGATGATTGGCCTAGTGTTATTGTTGGCCAATCACGCCAATGCCCAAGATACCCCCAAATTGCATTTTCGGGCCGGAGATACCGTTCTCCCGCCAAATGCTGCGATTTATTCACAATTGCGTGGCGGATTGGCCAAGGAGCAATTTGCCGGCCAGTACCATGTAATCCTGCAGTTTGCCCAATTGCCCACTGCCCAGCAACGGCAATCATTGGCTTCAGCGGGGATCAAATTGCTGGATTACCTGCCCGACTTGGCCTATTTTGCCCTTGTGCCAGAAGTTTTCGTGGGTGATCTGACCGCCTTTGGCATCCAATCCATCACCCAAGTGGCGGCCCGTTACAAAGTGGCACCAGAAATATGGGCGGGCAAGTTTCCCAGCCACGCAGTGCGAGCGGGCGGGATGGTCGATATTGAAGTGCTCTGGTTCTCCAATTATGCTTTTGGTGATATATTGGCTAGGTTGACACCGATGAAGGTTGAATTGTTGGACGAGCAGCCCATGTTCCGTACAGCGCGGCTGCGGGTGCCCCAAAGCCAAATTGCGAATTTGGCCGAGCTGCCCTTTATTCAGTGGATCGAGGCGATTGCTCCCCCCAACCAAACCGAAAACTTGCCGGGCAAGACGATGCACCGTTCTTCTTCATTGGAGTATGGTTCGCGCGGCCTCACGGGCTTGGGTGTGCGGTTGGGCATTTGGGACGGTGGTCAAGCCGGGCCCCATTTTGATTTCACTGGTCGGATGACCGTAGTGCAGACTGTGGCTTCTGATCAGCACGCCACCCACGTGGCCGGAACGGTATCGGGGGCGGGCATTGTCAACCCCAACGCGCGGGGAATGGCGCCCCGGATCAGCATGTACTCCTATGATTTCCAAGGGAATGTGGCCTCCGAAATGGCCAGTGCGATCAGCAACTACGGCATTGTGCTCACCCAAAACTCTTGGGGTTCGGGTTCTCCGTTTTGTACTTCTCCCACGACTGGTGGCGATGCCTACGATCTGTCAGAACGCGAGCGCGATCTATTGATCAACAACAACCCGAGCTTGCTCCACGTGTTTTCGTCGGGCAATTCGGGTACTTCGTGCGGGGGATTCCGCAACATTACCAACAAGGCCGATAAGAATAATTTGGTTTGCGCCAATTTGCTACAGGATGGCGTGACCATGAACGGCTCTAGCAGCCGGGGTCCAGTACTGGACGGCCGGTTAAAACCAGAAATTTCAGGGATTGGCACCAGCGTGCTCTCCACCACGCCCAACAACACGTATGGTAGTTTGACGGGCACTTCAATGGCCACTCCCGGGGTCAGCGGCACCACGGCCCAGCTCTATGAGTATTACAAGCAGCGCAATGGGGGCAATAACCCGCCATCGGCCCTGATGAAGGCCATTGTTTGCAACACGTCGGATGATATTTTGAACCCGGGCCCCGATTATGTGGCCGGTTTTGGGCGCATCAATGGCCTGCGAGCGGCCAAAGTATTGGAAAACAACCTTTTCGCAATCAATACCTTGACCAATGGCCAAACCCGCGATATTTCCATCACGGTTCCTGCCGGGACGAGCGAAATCAAAGTCATGCTGGCTTGGAACGATCCCGCTGGGGCAGTCAATGCCAACCCTGCTTTGGTCAACAACCTCGACCTTCAAGTGATAGACCCTAGCAATGCAGTGTTCAATCCCTGGATCCTGGATCCCAACGCCCCGGCCAACAATGCCGCGCGCGGGGTCGATAATATTGATAACAAAGAGCAAGTTACCATCAGTACCCCAACTGCTGGGACCTATACGTTGCGCGTGTCGGGTGCAGCCATTAGCACTGCAAGCCAACAATATGGCCTCACTTGGGAGATCAATCCGGTGTTTGTCGAAGTTGCTTATCCAGCCGGGGGTGAATTGGTCCAAACGGGCAATACCATGCGGATTTTGTGGAATGGCACCGGGATATCGGCCAATCAAACGGTAGAATATTCCGCCAATGGTGGGACTAGCTGGACCGTACTTTCCAGCACCGTTCCCGCCACTTCCCGCTCTTTTGACTGGGCAGTGCCTGCCAACGAGCCCCCAACTGGGCAAGCGCGGATCCGGGTGAGCCAAGGGGCGGCCACCGATATAAGTGACTTGAACTTTACTTTGACAGGTGTGCCGGGCAACTTAAGTTCTTCAAATGTAACCTGTGCGGGGCTGACTCTGTCTTGGGATGCCATCACCGGTGCCACCGGCTATGATGTGCTGCGGCTCAACCCGGCCACCAGTGAATGGGTGATGCTGGCAAGCAATGTTCCCACCAACAGTGCCAGCCCGACCAGCCCAGATCTGAGCAATTGGTATGCGGTTCAGGGCCGGAACAATGCCAACGGCTGGGTAGGTCAGCGCAGTGTGGCAATCGAGGTAACTACTTCGAACAACTTGGCCATCCAGCCCAAGATTTACACCACCGATGCGCTCAGCCGTTGTAACGGAACAGTTACGCTGCAAGCCAAGGGTGTGCCGAGCAATAACTATGTTCGGAGCATTGACACCCATACGGTCTATGATGCATCTGGTGACATAGCTGTGCCACTGGGCAACGATGAGGCATCGTCAGCCTTGCCAATCGGCTTTCCATTCAGTTTCTATGGAATTACCAGCGAAATCTTCTATATCTCATCCAATGGCTACCTTGGTTTCAGCCCAACCGGGATGACAACGGCCACTGGCCAGTCGCTCCCCAATGCTGAAAACCCCAACGGCCTGATCGCCCTTGCTTGGATGGATCTCAACCCGAGCATTGGCGGTGGCGCCATCCGTTACAACACTGTGGGCAGCGCCCCCAACCGCCGACTGGTGGTTTCATTCCTCAATGTGGCCGAATCGGGCGACCTCACCAGCCGGGTTTCAGGCCGGATTGAGCTTTATGAGGGGAGCAATGAGGTTATGATTTTTACGACCAGCAAAAATTCCACAAACGCTGCTACCCAAGGCATTGAGAACCATGATGGTGGTGCTGCCTCCGTGCTGGGCTCCCGCAATGCCTCCGAATGGTCGGCAAACACCCCGGATGCTTATTTGTTTGCCCCAGCCCCGGTCAATGTAAACTGGTCCAACGGTGAATTAGCCTCGAGCATCACCGTGGATGCGACTCCCGCCAGCTATACCTTCTCCTTTACTTCGGGTGGCTGCCCTTACACATCCGCCAGTGTGAGTGTGGTTAACCCCGTACTGACCGTGACTCCTAATTCCCTGCCCAATGGCATGACCACAGTCGCCTATAGCCAAGCTTTGGCGACCAATGGCGGAGTTGGCCCATACACTTACAGCTTGTTTGGTGGTAATTTGCCCACTGGCCTCAGCTTGGTCAATGGCGTATTGTCGGGCCTGCCTTCAGTGGCCAATACGTTCAACTTCACCATTCGATCCACCGATTTGCAAGGCTGTACAGTCGCTAAGGCTTACAGCGTGGTAGTGGCCCCCAATGCCACCACTTGGAACGGAACGAGTTGGTCCAACGGGGTTCCAAGCGGAACGATCAACACCATCATTGCGGGCAATTATCCCAATGCTGTCCCGACGGCTGGTGATTTTATCTGCGCCAATTTGACCATCAATCCGGGTGTCACGCTTTCTGTGGGCACTGGGCGATCGGTAACGGTCAACGGGCCATTGAGTGGTAGTGGGGCAGTGGTGGTGAACAATGGCTGTTTGGCCTTGCGCAATGGGCTCAGTGGCTTTGCGGGCAGCTTTACTTACACGCGCAACGGCTGGACATCCCAGAACCGCTATAATTTTTGGTCTTCGCCGGTGCAAAATTTCCCCCTCACCGGGCTGGGCGGGCTTTTCCGGTATGCCTTTGATGAATCAGTGGCCAATGGTCAGCCGCAGTATTCGGGCTGGATTTCCCCAATGGGCAATATGCAAGCGGGCCGTGGCTACACCGCCGTTAATGCGGGCAATGTAAGCTTTACTGGCACGCCCAACACGGGCACTGTCACTTATCCCGCCACCCGCACTACGGTAGGGGTAAATGACTGGTTTGGCTTCCGGGGATTTAATTTGGTGGGCAATCCGTTCAGTTCTGATTTGGACATGGGCATTGGTGGATCTGGTTTCTTTGCCAGCAATGGCGGGGCTGGCCCATTGGCCAACAATAATATTGACGCTTCGGCCTGGGTCTGGGACGGCAACCCGGCCAATACCGCTGGAACGGGCATTGACGCTGGCCGTTATTTGGTACTCAACCAACTCAGCCCCACTAACCGCGTTGCACCCGGGCAAGGTTTCTTTCTGAGGGTAAATCCGGGCACCACCAACACCAACGTCACTTTTGCTGGTTACATGCAAACGTGCGGTGGCGGGGCGTTTTACCGAACCGAGGGTGGATTTGAGCGGCTCAAGATTGAAGTGGCCCACCACGAAGGCCACCGCGATCACGTGTTGCTTGGTTTTGGGGCCAATTTTACCACCGACTATGACAATGGCTTTGATGGCAACAAAGTCGGGGGCCACCCGGCCATGGATTTGGCTGCCAAGGGAACGGACAACAAAGATTATCAACATTTGGCCCTGCCCGTTCCTGATCGGCAATTTGCCCAACCACTCGCTTTACGGGTGGGACAACCGGGCCTGTTCACTTTTACGGCCCCAGAAGTGGATGCCCGTACCGCCCAATCTTTCTTTTTGCATGATCGGCAAACTGATGAATACACCCTCATGCAGCCGGGCCGCAGTTACACGGCGCAACTGGTTCCAGGCAACTATACCGATCGTTTTCGGTTGGTGCTAGCTTCCGAAGTAGTGGGCGAGACCAGCAGTGCGATACGGCTGTACGCGTATGAAAAAGAAGTTTTTGTCAACTTTCCGGCCCAACAAAATGGGCTGGCCCAGATTGCAGTCTTCAATGCGTTGGGGGTGGAAGTAGCCCGCTTCGCCAATGTATCGGTCAGCGCCGGGCTCCGTCGCCTTAACTTGGCGGGAGTGGCGACTGGGGTTTACGTGGTGAAGATTGTCTCCGAAACTGGCCAGTATGAACAACGAGTCTATTTAGGCAACTAACCTTTCAGGGTTGCATTACCAAAAGTCCGGCCTCAATGCGAGGCCGGACTTTTGGCTTAATAACGGTTCCCCCTATCTCAGTTGCAATCCCTTGCGCTCCACCACCCATGCCACGGCGGGGAAAATCAGGGTGAGGCCAATGCCCAGGCCAAGATCGGCCCATTGGTGGCCCGTTTTGAAATAATGGGCGGGAAGGATCAGCAAGCTGGCCAATAGCAGGTAACCAAACGCTGACTTGACCCGGTAGGGAATGGGATAATGTTTCTGGCCATAGTAATAGCCGAGGCCACAAAGGGTCAAGTAACAGGCCAAATGCCCAAAAGCGCTTCCCAGATAACCCAAGATTGGGATCAGCAAGATGTTGGCCAC
>JBBQXF010000013.1:0-56132 GCA_038209965.1 Cytophagales bacterium
TGGCCAAGATTTGGTGTAGTGCCACCTTTGTATTTAGAACTAAAGAAATATTTAAGAATCCTTCTTAATCCGCTTAGCCACGCTGATGTTGGTGTACAAAGATACAAAGGAGAGATTAAAAGAGTAATTCAAGTTGTTGAAGCTATTGAAAAGCTCCACAATGAAAACATAATTGAAGTAATTGTTGCTGGAGGAGAAGAAATACAAATTAGGCAAACAAATGCCGCAGGTGATTTATTCAAAGGTATCTATGAACTTTCGGACTCATTGTATAAACTTACTGACCAAACAGGCACAATAAAATACTCGACATTTACAGGTAGAATTATAGGTTGGGAAAAAGTTGCTGCTGTTGGCAATATCACAAATGATAATTTAGGAGGCAATCCGAAAGAAATGGAAAAAAACCACAAAGATTTTATGAAACGTTACCGTTTGACAGGTGCAGCAAACTGGATGGACGACTTGTATAAAACTGACGGAACAAAATTAATCTAAGCAAATGCCAATACTTCACAGTGACACACATTGCCAAGCTGTACCCGTCATCCTCAAGGCTTAAGTCTGTCGGCAAATTATATCTGTATAACCGCTCCACAGATTGATCAATGTGCGATCGAAAAGAACAACGAAGGCATAAGTCTAGCACTTGGCAAAAAAGCGGCTGACTTGGGTAAACGGAGCTTTGTGCTTGCTATCAAGTTTAGTGCCGCGCAACCCGCCCCACCACCAACTCATTCCCGTTGGCCGTCATTTTAGGTCATTCCGTCCAGCTATTTCCGGCCAACCAGCAGCCAATGATTGTCCACGCTTTCTACCTTGAGGTGGTGGACTCCGTTGCGGTCAAACAATTGGCGCAGGCTCGATTCATCAAATTGTTGGCGGCACTGCGGGTGGGTGTTGCGCCCTTTGGCCACCGATACAAACAGGAACCGGCGGGCCACGCGGCAAAGTTCAGTCGCCACGGCCTCGGGATCAGGGGCGAAATCCAGGATCTGCAAGGCGGCCACCACGTCAAAGTGCTGCTGGTGGAAGCTGGTCAGGTCGAACGGGGCCGAAAAAATGCTGCGCAAGTTGGCCACTCCCCCGCGCTGCACGGTCTGCATCAGCTCGGCGTGGCGCTGCTCCGGCTCGATGACGGTGGTCATCAAAAAGGGGAATTCCCCCAGCAATCGCCACAGGAACAGGCCGTGGCCCGCGTGGAGGTGCAGCAGGTTGTCGGGCCGGATGCCGTTGAGGGCCCCCAACATTTTCTCGTGCAGGGGCACGGGCACCGTTTGTTTGAAACGGTGCATTTTAAAACCGTGGTGCAGGCCAGCCTCCAGCAGGGTGCTCATTTCTTGCTGGGTCAGTTCCTCAAATTTCTTTTTGGCCAGCGGCTGAACCGGATCGGGGAGATACTGGCCGTTTCCGTTCAATAATTTGCCCCGCACATAAGCTGCGGCAAGGCGTGTGTGGTAGCTACCCGGCAGAGTAGGGGGCATGGTCATGGAATTTTCAATAAAATTAACCGAAAAAACCAAAAGGGCCAAACACAAACGGCAGAAACCAGCGGTTGGGCAACAAAAAGCCCGGCCCAAGGGGCCAGGTCTTTGCGCATTAGGAAGTATGCAACACGATGATCATTGACAACTACGGCGCAATTCTTTTCCGCTTGCCGGGTTTGGGCGCGGCACTGGGCACGTTCAGGTCGGACATATCATACTTGACCATGACATATTTCTTGTTGCGGTTGATGACCAGCACTTGGTGATTGGCCAGTGCTTCCACAAATTGATCCATAATGGGTAGGGGGTGGTTTTTCATGACAGCGGCGCGGTTTTAGGGTGTTTGACTAATTAATATTAACTGATTTATGAAAAAAAGTGGACAAACGCCTCAATTTGTGAGGCTTAGGCTTGTAAATAATTAATTATTTTCTTACGTTTGCAGGACAAAGATAAATCATTAAAATTGAAAATCAATATTAATTAAATAAATTCAATAAAAATTTTTAATTTATGATGCTCAACCTTGTCAGCCAACGGCTCTCGGAAATTATCGACCAGTTCGCCGAGGGCAACGAAAAACGCTTTGCCGAATCGATTGGGGTCAAACCAGCCGTCATCAACAACTACACCAAGGGCAAGCAGCAGAGCAAGCCCGGTTTTGAGGTGTTGCAAAAGATTTGCGATACTTATCCAAGCATTAATATTGAGTGGCTCATCAATGGCAAGGGGCACTTGGTCAAGGGGCGCGACCAGCCCACCGAACGGGTGCTGATCACCACCCAAGACACCAGCGGCAACATCAGCGTGCCGGTGATCAACCGCCGGGCTGCGGCCAACTACCTGACCGGTTATCAGACCCAGGAATATTTTGAGGAATTGGATGCCATCAACCTGCCCAATGGGTTTGTCCGGGGCAAACAGTTTTACGCCCTCCAAGTGAGTGGCGACAGCATGGAGCCCACCTTATATGACAATGACTACGTTATTTGCCATTCAGTGGAAAGAGCGGACTGGGAATACATCAACGACGGCGAGGTGTGCGTAGTCGCCACCGAAGAGCGGGGGCTGCAGGTCAAGCGGCTCCGCAACCGCTTCAACAGTGGCTACGTGGCCTGTTTGTCGGACAATAAAAAACATTTGTCCTTCAATTTAAGCACCGATGAATTGCTGGAAATCTGGCGGGTCAGTTGGAAACTATCCACCAACCTTTCGGACAATTCGGGCCTGTTCGAGAAATTGGCCGAGATCGAGTCGCGGCTCGAGCGGGTGGAGCGGCTCAAAACCCGGTAAATTTCAGCCAATGGGGTGGTGCCGGTTTTGTTTGGCTCGGCCCCCGGTTTGACGGTTCAATCGGCCCATTTTTGCCCGCAGTCGGCGGGTGCCGGGCCGTTGCTGCTCCGCTTGCGTTGGCCAAAGATCAATGCAAGGCCCTATTCTTGTCCAATCCACCAGGCCACCACGGCCCAAGTGTCACCGTTGGCCGGATCGGTGTATCGGTGGATGATTTCCCATCCATAGCGTTGGTGCGCACCGAGCGATCGCAGGTTGCGCAGGCTCACCTCGGTCACGACCAGATCATAGCGATCCTGCAACTGGTCGCGCATGGCCGCGTAGAGCTGGCCGATCAGTCCCTGGCCCCGGTGGCCCGCGCCCACGCACACTTGGCCCATCAGGCAATGGCGGTATTGCGTTACCCGCCGGCCGTTGTAAATCAAATCACCCACCATCGCCGCAAAAGGGCCCAACAATGGCGATTCGAGCGCAAAATTGGGCGGAGTAGGCAGGCAATAGCCAACTACTTGATCCCCAGCTTTGGCCACCACCAGCGGCTCAACGGCTTGCAGGGCCTGCAAAAATGCTAGGGGATAAGCAAAACTCAAAAAACCTTGTTCCGGCCAGCCGTGGGGATCGGTGTTTTCTTGCAGGTTTTGGTGCAATAAATGCCATACGCCCACCACATCGTTGGGTTGGGCGGGGGAAATGGTCAAGGGAATGGTCATGAAAGTTGGGTGAAACTAGGGTTAAGATACCCAAATGAAATAGGTTTTCGACTAACTGTAAAATTAACCACTAAAAATCAAGGAAATGGATCCAATTAATGGCCAAATCGTCCCTATTTAGACAGTTTTGCGCTTTAGCCAACGAGAAAATGGGTATGGAAAAATAATTAATCGTACTAAATGATCCACGAACCGGATCGTACAGAACGTTGGCAATTGCTGGTCCGCTAAACTTTTAAACACAACCGTTTTTCCATTGAATTATCTACAAACTATAAAAATAGCATCAATCTAAATTGGCTCACCTAAAATAGTGACAGCGGCCAACCAAGGTGGATCGCGGATCGCTGGCACTTGGTGATGGCGGTGTCAGCATAAAAATATCGTGGCGTGATCTTGCCTGATTCCGGCCAAGCGGTTCATTGCGAAGCAAATACTTATTTTCGGTATTTTTCAAGATCAATCGTGATGCGTCCAGCGGTGATCAGCGCATTGGGATACTGCGTCTTGAGTTCGGTGCAGAGCCGGTAAGCCTCGTATTTATAGAAAAAATTGCCTACTTTAACCTTGTAATTGGGCTGTTCATAGGTCAATTCGGGGCGTTCCAGTGGGAGGGTATAGCGAAGGTTGGTCATCATCCGGTCGGCTTCTTCACGGCTGCCCCCCGAATATACTTGCACCCAAAATCCTTGGGCGAACCGCAAGTTTTTATTGTTTTCGGCCATTTCGGCCCGCAGGCGAGTCAGCTCCGGGCCAATGTCGCCGGTGAGCCGGGCCGTATTGGGCGCATTGACCAACACATTGACGGCCGGATCGGCATTGGGCCGCACTACTGGTGAATATTTGATCCGGTATTGGCTCAAATCCTCTTGGTACTTGCCAGCGGCAGTATTGGCGTTGGGTTGGGTGGATTTGCAGCCCTCCAGCCCAAGCATGAACAGGCTGCCCAAAACTAGGGCCGGAACGGTCGGCAGGGAGGTGGTCTTTGACATGGTCGGCAATGCTGGTTAACTAAATAGCTCCAATGGGCAACTCACCAAAAATACACCAAGATAAAATGATGTTGGCAGTTTTTGTAGTAATAAATTGATTTTCAAAGGTTTGATTTCCACTTGCGCAAACCGATTTTGGTTGCGGACAAAAAACTGGCTGGGCCAAGGCAGGGTTTATTTGTTCAATAAAACCCGGCCCGGAGGCAAATCGATTGGCAAATTTAGCGCTGCCATTGGCCAATTCCAAATGGGGCGCACTACCGCCGCCCGGCCCACCCAACTGCCCGATCAAGCCTGTCGCCCCAGTACTTTGCCGAACGCCGCTGTTTACAAGCGCACGGGGCCGTCGCCCACCTGATCGTGGATGTAACGGCCATTTTCGCAGAGCGGCGCCAACTCTTCCGCGATGAAGCTTTCCACGGCTGGGGCATCGGCCGCTGGGTACAGCAGGTGAACATTCGGCCCAGCATCGAGGGTGAAACAAAGCGGAATGCCAGTAGCTAGGCGGTAGGCCCGGATGCTGGCGATCAACGCTAACGTATTGGGGTGCAGTAGGATAAAGGACGGGTTGGAGTTCATCATCAAGCCGTGCAGGGTGAGCGCTTCATTTTCCACCAAGGTGACAAAAGCGGGAAGATCGCCCGTGCGCATCACCTCCACCAACTGGGCCAAGTGCGTGCGCGCTTGGGTATAGCGCACCTCGGCGTAGGGGTGGCCGTTCATGAGCGCGTGGCCGGCCCGGCTCGACACGGCTTTCTCGGCCGCACTGACCAACAAAATACTGTCGCGGTACTGCTGAAAAACCGGGTGGATTTGATCGCTGGTCAATGGAACCGCAAAATCATCGGAGGCACTGGGCACGGCCGCCGAACCGCCCCAGACCGTCACCCCCCCGTAAATCGACCGGCAGGCACTACCCGAGGCGAGTCGGGCCAAATGGGAAGCTTTTTGGAAAAACAGGTTGGCTGGGATCGGAACATCGCTGATCACCCGCTCAAGACTGCCGAGGCACAGGGCCAAAGCCCCCATGCTCGAGGCCGAGGAGGCAATCCCCGCTGAGTGGGGGAACGTGTTGCGTGAGGCCAAGCTGAGGTGCAGGCCATTCAAAAACGGTAACCGATCTTGGACGGACTCCAAAAACTTGACGATTTTCTGCTTAAATTTTTCGTTGGGCTGGCCCTCAAATTGGAAATCGACCGAAAAGCCAACTTGGCCGGTCGGTTCGTAATCCAGCGACATTTCGGTGCAAGCTTGGCGCAGGGTAAAACTCAACGAGGGGTTACGGGGCAATTGCTCCCCGTGTTTGCCCCAGTATTTGACCAGGGCAATGTTGGAGGGGCATTGCCAAGTGGTGGTTGGCGGGCCGAGCGGCGCGGTAGTGGATTGGGGAGTGGGCAGTTGCATGGTCTTGTTGGATTGCGGGGCAAAGTTTGCCCGATTTGTCCAAACGGCAAAACCCTACAAGCCGGCATTGCGCAACTTGCCCGCTAATGCAAGTTGCTTTTGGCGATTGGCCTTACTGGTTTTGTACCACAAAAACAACACGACCGACATGGCGATGTAGGGCATGGACATGAGGTACAAGATACCCGTGTTGAGGCCAGCCCCAATGCGGGAACTCCCCTCGCTGAGGTTACTTTCCACCGATTGGCGGCACATGGCACACTGCGCTTCTGCATCGATAGCCAAACCAAATCCCAAGACGAGAATAAGGGCAGAAATCCAAAGGATGTGTTTCATATCGAAAAAAGCTTTTGTTGAACCCACTGGTTAAGGGCAAAGTTACGCCGGGCAAAATTAGTTTGTACCATTTCAGGCCGCGATCTGGCCAAATGGCCCAAAATGGCCCGGCCGATTTGGCCCAACAATGCCCGGCCAAGGCCGCAAAATCAAAAAATCTGCCTACATTTACCCTTAAATTTTACCATTTTGCGCCGTAATACCATCCGTTTTGTCGTTGTATTGGCCACTTTGTCCATCGTGGGCATTGTGACGGTGCAGGTGTATTGGGTGAGCAATGCCTATAATTTGGAAGAAAAAGAGCTCAACCAAGGCATTTATATTGCCCTCCAGCGGGTAGCGGAGCAGATTGCGGCCTATAACAAAAGCACCCTGCCGACCGAACAAGTGGTGAACCAAGTTTCTTCTGGTTATTTTATAGTCAATGTCAACAATGTAATCGATGTGAGCTTGCTGGAACACTACCTCCGGCGCGAGTTTGCCAGCCGGAACATTGCGCTGGATTTTGAGTACGGGATCTACAATTGCAGCACTGATAAGATGGTCTATGGCAGTTATGTGGGCAAGGATGGCCGAAATACGGTGCCCATGGCCTACTCGGAACTGCCCAAATATGACAAGTTTATCTATTATTTTGGGGTGCAATTTCCCACCAAGGCTTCTTATTTGGTCGCTAATCTGGGAATTTGGATCTTCTCATCGATCATCCTGCTGGTCGTGATTGGGTTTTTTGGCTACGCCCTGTTTGTCATCTTGGCCCAAAAACGGTTGGCCGAGATCCAAAAAGATTTTATTGACAACATGACCCATGAGTTCCAAACCCCGATTGCCACCATCGCGATTTCGGCCGAGGTGCTGCTCAGGCCCGACATTGCCCAACATCCCGAACGGTTGAGCAACTACGCGAACATTGTGCGAAATGAAAGCCAACGCCTTAAAAACCAAGTGGAAAGAGTGCTGCAAATGTCCCGTTTTGAACAAGTAAAACCCGAATTATTGCTGGAGCGGGTCGACCTGCACGAAACCATCAAGGAAGCTGTCCAAATTTTTGCGCTGAAGCTCCAAAATGACAAAAACAATAAAAAAGAGCCAGTGATTCAGACCGATTTGCAAGCTGATTTTCACCAGGTCACGGCCGACAAAGTTCATTTGGTGAATATTATTTTTAACTTATTGGACAATGCGGTCAAATATGCTGACCAAACTCCTCACATCACGATACGCACCAGCAATGAACCCAAACGGGTGTTGCTCACGATCGAGGACAATGGCATCGGGATCCCGCCCGAGTTTCGCCATCGTATTTTTGATAAGTTTTTCCGCGTTCCAACCGGTAACTTGCACGCGGTCAAAGGATTTGGCCTCGGGCTTAACTATGTAAAGAGCATGGCCAAAGCCCACGGTTGGAAGCTTCAAGTGGAAGCGGCCGACGATAAGGGAACGGTATTTAGCATTCTTATGCGCTTGGCCGATGCCTGAGGTGAGGGCTGTGGGCCAATTATTTTGCGATTTGCGCACTGGTGGGGGAGTGCCCAAATGCAATCGGGGCGGTTGGTCGCGCAAAGAACGCGAGCCAGCCGGCATTTGTCCTAGGGCAGATTTTGCCATTGTTTTGCCCAAAAATAATACCTAAAACTGGCTAATAAATTGGCACATTTGGATCGACCTCTTCGGCCCAAGCGTGGATGCCGCCCTCCAAGTTGTAGAGTTGGGAATGCCCCGTTTCTTGTACCAAAAAGCGGATAACGGCGGCGCTGCGCACGCCATGGTGGCAATAGACCGCCACATTGAGGTGGGCCGGAATCTGGGCGAGCTTTGCCGGGACTTGGCCCATCGGCATCAAATGGGCTTGGGCCAAATGGCAAATGTCGTATTCGTAGGGTTCGCGCACATCCAGCACAAACCATTGGTCATTTGCTTGGGCCAAGGCACTGGCCAGCTCGGTTGCGGTGATGGTTTTCATCTGATCATTGGGTTTTATTCCACAAAAAGCTTCGTAATCAATTAGTTGGGTAATGGTGGCCCTGTCCGTTTTCCGCTTGATGTTCAGCACCCGGGTGGTGTAGGTCAGCAAGTCGACGACCAGCAATTTGCCGTCCAGCAGGCCATCCAGCCCGGTGATCCATTTGATGGCTTCGTTGGCCTGCCACATCCCCACGGCACCGGCCACTAGCCCGATGATCCCGGCCTCGGCGCAATTGGGCACTTGGCCAGCGGCCGGCGGCTCGGGAAACAGGCAACGGTAGGTAGGTGACGTTGGGTGGGCATTGAACACGCCCACTTGGCCTTCAAACCGGTGGATGGCCCCATAAATGAATGGCTTGTCCAGCAAAACGCACGCATCATTGATCAGATACCTGACGGGAAAATTATCCGAACAGTCGATCACCAACTCATATTCTGCCAGAATGCCCAGCGCGTTTTGGCTGCTCAAAAATGTTTCGTGGGTTTCCAATTGTAGGTAGGGATTGGCCAAACGCAGCCGATCGGCGGCGGCCAAAACTTTGGGCCGGCCCAAGTCGGCGTCGCCATAAAGTATTTGGCGGGGCAAGTTGGTCAGTTCCACCCGATCGCCATCCACTAGGCCGAGGGTTCCCACGCCTGCCGTCGCCAAATACAGCAAGACGGGGCAACCCAAGCCCCCTGCCCCCACCACCAGTACGCGGGCCGCTTTGAGCTTGGCTTGGCCAGCCAGCCCGAGCTGGGGCAGGATCGTTTGGCGGGCATAGCGCCGCTGTTCATCTGGGGTGAGTTTCGACATTTTTGGCCCAAAGTTGCATACAGTCGTTCACAATTGCTATTTTTGCGCCAACAATAACCAGTTAGTAAAATAAATAGCCAAACACTAGTTTTTCTTATTTTCATTTATCAATAATAATTACTTTCTTGAGAGAAGAATATCACAAATGGTACTCCCCACGGATTGGGCGGGACTTCGAGATGCTCACCTTTGGTCATTCGGGTTTTCCAATGATCATTTATCCCACCTCAATGGGTAGCCACAACCAGAACAAAGATTTTGGCTTGATCAATTCCATTGCTTGGTTTGTCAATACTGGCCGCATAAAAGTATATTGTCCGGGCAGTTTGGACAATGACAGTTTCTACAACCGGGGCATTCATCCAGCCCAGAAAATAGCCAACCACCAGATTTACGATGATCTGATCCTGAACGAAGTCGTTTACCGGGCCATGCACGAAACCGGCCGGGGCAATGTGGCCATGGCCGGGTGCAGCTTTGGTGGCTACCATGCCCTGAATTTCTCTTTCCGCCACCCCGACAAGGTACGCTATGTGTTCAGTTTGGGGGGTGGTTTTGATATTAGCTCGTTTATGTGGGGCTTCTCCAATGACGATGTTTATTTTAACAATCCAGTGGATTACATGCCCAATCTTGGTCAAGGCTGGTATTTGGACAACATTCGCAACATGGGCATCGTCCTCGGTTCGGGCGAACATGACATTTGCAAAGAGGACAATTATCGGATGTCGGGCATTTTACATTCCCGCCAGATCAACCATTGGCTGGATGTGCGGCCCGGCGGAATCCACGATTGGCCCGAATGGAACCGGATGCTGCCACATTATGTATCGCAAATAAACCTCTAATCCCCGAAAATCAGGTCAAGCCCCCAACGATCGGTGATTTGCTGCATGGTTGGGGGCTTGGTTTTGCCCAATATGACCGTTGCCTTTGGTTTTGGGAGTACAGGTAAATAAAAGCCAAAGCAGGTAGATCAATAAAACCGTCAACGTAGCCCATTCTGTTTCGTCTGCGCTTAAAATACCACTAAACTTACCCCGAGCGTAAACGAATTGATCGCTTGGTCGGTGGGGCCTTTGCCAGTTTGGAAAAATTCGGACAAGCCATAATAGGCAAACAAGTAGTAGGCACTGTAGCCCACGCGCCCGTAAACCCCATAGCGGATGGGGTTGAGGTAAAAATCGCTGTAATTTTTGGTTTTGGTAAGGTCGCCAGGGGCCCCCTTGGCATAGATCAGCTTGTTGTTGGAAGCCAATAATAGTCCCGCTTTGAACCCGAAGGCAAAGTGGAGCGCCCGGCGGCCCGTAGAAGAGGAATACCGGAATTCCAATGGAATGTCAACGTAGGTAGTGGACAGCACCGAGCGGCTGAGCAGGTTGTCTTGGCCATTGCCGATTAGTTCCAGCAGCTCGAGCCGCGACTGGTTCTTGACCAAGCTCAGGCTATTGGTAAAGCTGTATTTCTCGGCCCCGATGCTCAAGCCGGGGTGGAAAGTGAATTTTTCGCCCAGCCGAACCTCATACAGGTACCCAACGTTGAGGGTGCGCGAGTCAAACACGCGCTGGGTCAGGCTGGTCGGGGCACCGCCCAACTGGCTCACCCCCAGATCAAACACAAAGTTGCCGGGTAAATTGCCGATCTTGGGCAGTTGGGCCAAGGTGTCGAGGCTGATTAAAAAAAGGGCAATCAACAAAAAGTGTTTCATTTTGGGGATTGGTTTAGGGTTGCGGGGTCAACCTCATTGGGTAAATTACTACCAATTGTTCAGTTGGCCAAAGTAATCCCCCAAAGTTTAACAAGATTTACGGGATTTCAAAAGATGGGCTTGCAACCGCCTAGGCGGTTTTCCAAATAATCAATTGCCACCGAAATGCCCAACGCCAGCGCAGTTCGTAGTTGGAGAAACCGCATTGGGCCATTAGCCGATCCAGATCTTGGCGCACAAATGCCCGCCAGACTGACAGGGGCGCGTCATGCTGCACTAAATACGATCCGTTGAACAACCGGGTGAGCCATTTGATGGAATAATAGGCAAACCAATGGCGGTGCAGGTCGTTGACGATGATGGCTTTGCGGCACTGGCCAGCTAAGGTGGTGAAAAGCCGGATCAGTTCTTTTTCGGTAAAGTGGTGGCAGAACAGGCTGCACACAAACACATCGGATGAATATTGGGCAAATTCCGGGGCAAAAATATCGGCCTGGGCGAAATGGATGCCGGGAAATGGGCGGGCCTTGTCGGTGGCAAAACCGATCATGAAGGCATTGGCATCCACCCCGGTGAGCTGTACGGGCAGTTGCCGCTTGGCCGCCCAGCGGTGGATGGCCCGCAGCGTGTCGCCCCCACCACTACCAATGTCGGTAATTTGGGTGGGCTGAGCGCGGTTGAGCGTCTTTTTATCGTATAAACTTTGCAGCGCATCCAGCACCACTTGGTAGCCGCCGAGCAAAGTGTTAATGGTCTCCAGTTCTTCCAAGTTTTGCCGGAGTGCATCATTGCCCAGCGAGAGGTCATCCATCAATTCGGATTGGTGCGAGCGGTCGGTGAAATTTGGCATAAAAGGAAATTGGAGTGAAAAAAAACCTCTATTGACAAGGCCATGCTGCACTTGTCAATAGAGATCGGTGTGCTGATCAAAAACCAGACTAGGTATTTTTGGGCCGGAGACTGCGCACTTGCTTGCCCGCTTGCCACATTTCAGAATTGGCAATTTGGGCCAGTTCCACTTCCAATTTTTCGCGGTAGTCGGGTTTGGAATTGGCTTTGATGGTTACTGCGGCCTCGTGCCCGCTGGCCACGCTCTCGTACAAATCGCGGAACACGGGGGCCGTGGCCTCGCGGAATTTGTGGCGCCAGTCCAAGGCCCCGCGCTGGGCAGTGGTAGAGCAGTTGGCGTACATCCAGTCCATGCCATTTTCGCCGACCAAGCGGATCAATGATTGAGTGAGTTCTTCCACTGTTTCGTTGAAAGCTTCGCTGGGGCTGTGGCCCTTTTCCCGCAAAATACTGTATTGGGCTTCCATGATCCCGGCAATGGCGCCCATGAGCACCCCGCGCTCACCGGTCAGGTCGCTATATACTTCTTTCTCGAAGGTGGTTTCGAACAGGTAGCCCGATCCCACGCCAATGCCAAGGGCAACCACGCGTTCTTTGGCTTTGCCAGTGGCATCCTGAAAAATCGCGTAGCTAGAATTGAGCCCTTCACCGGCCAAGAACAAGCGGCGCAAGCTGGTACCCGACCCCTTTGGCGCAATCAAGATGACGTCCACATCGGCCGGGGGAATGATATTGGTCTGGCTCTTGAAAGTGATGCCAAACCCGTGAGAGAAATACAGCGCTTTACCGGCAGTAAGGTGCTGCCGAACCGTGGGCCACAGGGTTATTTGGCCAGCATCGGAGAGCAAATACTGGATGATGGTCCCGCGTTCGCAGGCCTCCTCAATGGGGAACAGCGTTTCGCCGGGCACCCAGCCGTCGGCCACGGCTTTGTCCCAAGTTTTGCTGCCCTGACGCTGGCCGATGATCACCTTAAACCCATTGTCGCGCAGGTTGAGGGCCTGGCCGGGACCTTGCACCCCATAGCCAATGATGGCGATGGTTTCGTGGGCCAAGGTTTCGCGGGCCTGTTGCAGGGGGAATTCTTCGCGGGTCACTACTTCCTCCAGCACCCCGCCGAAATTTAACTTTGCCATTGCGGAAATAATTAGAAAATAAAAATTTGAAAATTTGAATAGGGGTGCAATTAAAAAATTATTAGCCAAAAAAGCATTGCCTTGCACTATTTTTATTTTTTGGCCAAGGGCAGGCAAGCCAATCATCATAGTGGTGGCCCCAAATTGTTCACTTGGCTGCCCACCTCACTTGAAGCGCAGTAGCAGAAAAGTGAAATCATCATTTTGTACATTTGGCCCCGCAAAACGGTGCAGGTCTTCCACCAGCAAGTCGGCCACCGTGGAGAGTTCCTGATTCGAGTGCGCGTCGACAAATTGGCGCAAACGGTCATAGCCATACTCCTCCCCGGGGGTTTGGTGGTGCTTGGCCTCCACCACTCCATCGGTGTAGAGCACCATGAGGTCGCCGGGCAGGTAATGGAAGTTGCGGATCTCCAAATATTGCCGAAAAGATGGGTTGCGAACAATGCCCAGCCCCATGCCTTTGCTCTGCAAAAACTCGGCTTGGCCCGTTTGGTGACTATAAAACAAAATGGGACAATGGCCCGCCCGGGAATAATAAATTTTTCGGCTTTTGCTATCGATGACCAAATACGTGGCTGTCACAAAACTATTGGTGGCCAAACTGCGCCCCAATGCCGAATTGGCATACTCCAAGAATACATCCGGCCCCAAATCCAACTGCACCAAGCTGTGAAAAATACCCTTCATCTGGGCCATGTTGAATGCTGCCGCGGTGCCTTTGCCGGCCACATCGCCTATGATGAGGGCGTGCTTTTGGGGGGTAATGCTGTAATAGTCATAAAAATCGCCACCGATGATCTCCGGCGATTGGGTGCGGGCCAGCATCTCAAACTGCCCCGAATTTTTGATCAATTCTTTGGGCAGCAAGTGTTCCTGTACGGTGCGGGCCGTTTGGGCATCGGCCAAGTACCGCTCGTTGCTAACGGCCTCCGACACCAGCCGGAAGTTGCCCAACGCCACACTGGCCTGCGTGGCATACATGTTCACGAGTGTGATCAGGACAGTATCAAAAAAGTTTTGGCGGCGGCTCAACAACACCAACGTGCCCAAGTGCTTTTGGTTGTTGAACAGGGGCACATAGAAGATAGAGTCAAAATTGGCCGTGCCGGTGTACTCGTGTGGCAAGCTTTTTCGGCGAAATTTCTTGTTGGCCTCATAGCGATAGCCAGTGCGCACCACTGTTTCGCGCAAGAAATTGGCCTGCTCCTTGGTGATGTTGCGCACCACCACATCGTCGGGGGCATAAATTTCCAGCCAAGCCGCGTCCGATCGGAAAGTCTTGATCGCGATGTCGAGCATGATGTTGTAGAGCTGGGCTTCATCGCGCCCCTCAAGCAGCCGCTGGAGATCGGAAACCTCCGAAAATTTCTGTTCAAAAACCGAGCTGGTGGGCAGGTTGAAAAAAAGGATCAAAATGGAAAAAACACTGTAGATGGCCACAAAAGCCAAGAGGGAAACCAAGAAAACACTTTGCGACAGATTGACCACAATGGGCCGGACGTTGGAATAAATGGCCAGCAGTCGGTAAAAATAATAAATGCACCCCAGCAGCACCACCATCAGCAGAAGGCTGACGAGCTTTTGCCGCAGGTTGAGGAAGGCCACCCAGCGCAAATTGAAAGAAAGAAAAAGCGAATAGACAAAGAATACGAGGGCCCCGATTTGAAAAACCAAGCTGGCCAAGTTGCGGTCGGTGTAGTCGGTGGGGGCAATAAAATGGAGCAGCAGTGAAATAAATAGCCCGTATTCGAAAATACGCCACGCCTTTTCTATTAAGCGGCTTGGCTGATAGAGCAGCAGGCTTTTCCATTTTACATAAGCATTGAGGGAAAACAGAATCACAATGCCCACTTCTATTTTGTAACAAAAATGCAAAAAAAGCAGGGCCGGAACGCCGGGCAATTTTTCCAACTGGTGGATGAGCATATCGAGCAGGAAGGAACCCAGCGTACCGGCGGCCCCGGCAATGAAAACGCTCCAAATTAGGCTATAGAAGTTGAGGTCGGCTTTGCCCGGGCCTTGAATGGAAATATAAAGATAGGTGGCAATGATGAAGACATTAAAAAATAGGGCCCGCAAAAAGTAGGGAACAACGGCTTGGATTTGATGAAACTCCATGAAAGACTGCGACAATACCAGCAAGGTAAGGATCACCCAACTGGCCAGGGCCAAGATGCCAGCCGTGCGCTTATAGCGTTCATCGTTCCATTGGTTCAACATGGGAGCGTGTAAAATAGGGATTGGGGAAAGTGGCAAACTGGCACTATTGGCTTCTAATTGGGTCAATGGTGCGTCGAAAGTAAGCAAAATCCCTTGCCTTTGCCCGATTTCGCCCCCTGATTTATTGCTTTGCCCGCACCAATTGAATAAAAGCAAAAAATTCCATCAGGAGGGCGACCCCAATGTGGACCATCATGCCGCCCAGCGTACTGCGCGAATAAAGGGCCACTACCCCCAAAATGTAACCGCCAAAGATGGAGCCGACGGTTTCGGGCAACGGCTTCAAAAAGTGCAGGCAGCAATAGACGGCCACCATGGGAAACACGGCCCCACCACCCAAGTAGCGGGCCAAAGCCATGACCATGAACCCCCGAAAGAAGATTTCCAGGGCCACAAATTGGATCACATAGCTCAGTTGGTACGCCCCGACCGACCAGAGTGGGCGCAGTAGGCCCGCTGCTTCGAGTACGCCGGGGCGATAGCGCGGGTAAGTGTGCAAAAAATCGGCCCGGAATGAAGCCCAAGCGATCAGCGGAACCATTAAAAGTAGCATCAGCCCATAGGTTTGCCAATAAAACCCTTCGGTTGTGCAGCCCCAGAACCGGGTGCTGCGGCTATCGGTCACCCACCAGAAATAAAGCCCGGGAATGAGCAGGTAAAACAGGCTGGTGTGCAGGTTGAACCCTATTTTGCGGCACCATTCCCACCAAGGGTAAGGTAGGCTTGCGTACCAAGTTTTGTAGAAATACCCGTATTGGTTGAGGTACAAAACGGTCAGTATGGCGGCGCTCAAGCCCCAAAAACCGGGCTGGCGGACGAAATTCCACTGGTTGAAAAAGCTGGCATACAGGAAAATGGCCCCGAAATACGGCCCGGCACAGAACAGCAGGCCCCATAACGGGCGCAGTGGGCTCCCCGAAAAACTGGGCGAAAAACCATAGCCATAACGCAACCAAATGGCCCCCGCCAGCAGTATCCCAAAAAGGGCCCAAAAAGGCCAAACAGCGTGCGCTCGCAAGTGATTGGTCAAGTAATGAACGATATATTTCACAGCGATTGGTTGAACTGGGCAAATTTACCCCAAGCTTTTGCATAAATTAACAGTCGAGGAAGCATAAGTTGCTGTATCTTTAAAGGATGAAAATTCTACACCCAGCAATTACGCTACTTTTTGCCTTTTTATTACTGTACTCCGATCTGGCCCTGGCCCAAAGCCGCTTTACCCTCAGCGGGTATGTGAAAGATGCCCTATCGGGTGAGCGGCTCATCGGCGCCAATGTATTTGACCGCCGCTCGGCCAAGGGAGCCTCCACCAACGAATACGGTTTCTATTCGCTCACACTCAATGCCGATTCGGTCTGGCTCACGGTTTCTTACACTGGCTACCAAGCCTTTGCCCTAAAAATGGCCCTCAGTGCCACTCAAACGCTCAACATTAACCTCGATCCCCTAGAAAAAACCTTGGATGAGGTCGAGATCGAGGGCGAAACTTACGAAGACAAGGTAAACTCGGGACAGATGAGCCTGACCGAAGTGCGGGTGGAAGATGCCAAAATCTTGCCCGTCATCTTTGGGGAGGTGGACATCATCAAGACCCTCCAACTCAAGCCGGGGGTGCAGTCGGGCGGTGAGGGCACATCGGGCCTTTATGTGCGCGGTGGTGGCCCGGATCAAAACTTGATTTTGTTGGACGAGGCCACCGTTTATAATGCCAGCCACTTGTTTGGTTTTTTCAGCATTTTCAACTCCGATGTGGTCAAAAATGTGGAACTGTACAAGGGCGATTTCCCAGCGCAATTTGGGGGGCGGCTCTCATCGGTGCTCAACATCAAGCTCAAAGAAGGGAACCGGACCAAGTTGAGTGGCCAAGGTGGTTTGGGGGTGATCGCGTCCAGGCTCACGCTGGAGGGGCCGATCCGCAAGGGCAAGTCCTCCTTCCTGCTGGCTGCCCGGCGCACGTACTTCGACGTGTTTACCCGGGCGGCCAACCGGGCCAATCAAGGCCGGTCGAATTGGGAACCATTGCCCGATTATTTTTTCCATGATTTCAACTTCAAGGCCAACTTCGATCTGGGCAAAAAGGATCAACTGTTTTTGAGCAGTTACCTTGGGCGCGACGTGTTCGGGCTGCGCAATGACAACTTCCGCTTTGGGTTCCGCTGGGGCAACACCACCACCACCCTCCGCTGGAACCACTTGTTCAGCCCCAAACTGTTTTTGAACACTTCCTTGATTTTTTCTGATTACAACTATCGGATAACCAACAGTTTTGACATTTTCAGCTTTACCTTGGCCTCGCGGATCCGCGATTTTCAGGGCAAGGCTGATTTTGATTGGTACGCCCTGGACAGCCACCATGTCAAGTTTGGCGGTACTGTTACTCACCACGGTTTTGTCATTGGCCGATTAAATGCCGAAAGTGAAGATGGATCGCTCAATATTGGATTGGGCAATGATTATGCGGCCACTGAATTTGGGGCGTACGTCAATGACGATTTTACTGTTAATGATCGGATCCGCCTCGATCTGGGCCTCCGGTTTTCGGGTTTTCAGAATGGCAAAAATACTTACACCGGCTGGGAGCCCCGGGTTTCGGCCACGGTAAAACTGCGCGAGCACCTATCGGCCAAGGCCAGTTACGCGGGCATGTACCAATACGTCCACTTGGTGTCCAATTCAGGGGCCTCTCTCCCCACCGATATCTGGTACCCATCCACAGGGCGGGTGCGCCCCCAATTCTCGCAGCAAGTGGCGGGCGGGTTGAGTGCCTCGCTCTTGGACGGCCAACTGCTGCTCACCAACGAGACGTATTACAAATGGATGCAAAACCAGATTGACTTTCGGGATGGGGCCCAACTTTTCGCCAATCCCAATTTGGAGAATGAGTTTATTTTTGGTCGTGGCTGGGCGTATGGCAATGAGATCTACTTGGAAAAACGGCGCGGGCGTACCACTGGTTGGATCGGCTACACCCTTGCCTGGTCTTGGCGGAGCTTTGCCGAAATCACGGATGGGCGGGCTTTCCACCCGCGCTACGACCGCCGCCACGACATAACGGTGGTAGTGATGCACCGCTTCAACCGCCGCCTCTCTTTTACCGGCACTTGGGTATATGGCACTGGCAACGCGGTCTCGTTGCCCATTGGCCGGTTTTTGTTGCAAGATGCCCCCGGCAGCCCCAACCAGATCATTCCCATTTACACCGACCGGAACGGGTTTCGCATGGCCGCCTATCATCGGCTGGATCTGGGGCTGGTCTGGAAGTTTTTCCCGCGCTGGGGGGAGTCGGACCTTACTTTCAGTCTTTACAACACGTATGACCGCCGCAATCCCTATTTCATCTATTTGGCCAGCAAACGCAATGACAACGGCCAAGTTGTTGATTTTGAAGCCCGTCAGTCGTCCTTGTTCCCCATTATCCCGGCAGTGACTTATAATTTCAAATTTTAGGATTGCCCAAAAACGGATCGCCAAAAAGAGTGCAGCAAACACAAAAACCATGATTGGGATCGATGTCGCCTTAGCGGCCAACTTATTGCGCCAGGGCCAGTTGGTGGCCATACCCACCGAAACCGTTTACGGTTTGGCAGGCAATGCTCTCAGTGCCAAGGCCGTAGCTGAAATCTTCCGGGCCAAGAACCGGCCTTCGTTTGACCCGCTGATCGTTCACCTCCGCGATTTTGCCAATGTGGGTGCTTATGTGAGCGAAGTGCCGGCACTGGCCCAGCAACTGGCCGATGAGTTTATGCCCGGCCCCCTCACCCTGTTGCTGCCCAAGCGCGGCTGTATCCCCGATCTGGTCACGAGCGGGTCGGCGCGGGTGGCCATCCGTGTGCCCGCGCACCCATTGGCGTTGCAGTTGCTTGGCCAATTGGATTTTCCGTTGGCCGCTCCCAGTGCCAATCCCTTTGGTTATATCAGCCCAACCACCGCCCAGCATGTGGCCCAGCAGTTGGGCGCGGTCATTGCCTACATCCTCGATGGCGGGGCTTGTGGAGTGGGCCTTGAATCCACCATTGTGGGCTTTGAGGCCGGCGAAACCGTCATCTACCGCAAAGGGGGGCTTTCGGTGGAAGCCATTCAGCAAGTAGTGGGCAAGGTGAAAGTGCGCGATCTGTCCTCCTCCAATCCCCAAGCCCCCGGAATGTTGCACAGCCATTATGCCCCCCGCGTGCCCTTGCACTTGGGCGATCTGGATGAATTATTGGTCAAATTCAAGGGGAAAAACCTGGGGCTGCTGAATTTTCAACAACCATTTGCGTCGGTGCCCGCGGCCCAGCAGGTGCAGCTTTCCCCCAGTGGCGATTTTGCCGAGGCCGCCCGGAACCTGTTTGCCGGGTTGCGGCACTTGGATCAGTTGGGGCTGGATCTGATCGTGGCCCAGCCCCTTCCCGAAGTGGATCTGGGCCGGGCCATCAATGACCGGTTGCGCCGGGCCGCCACGCGGTGACCAATCGCCGGGAACAGGTTTGCACCTTTTATCCTTTCACTTTGGCAAACAAATGTTCGTCCACCATTTTGCCATCTTTGCAGGCAGCTTTTTGGAGGATGCCTTCCCGCACGAAGCCGTTTTTCTCCAATATCCGCATCGAAGCCGGGTTATAGGCATAGACGAGGGCTTGGAGCCGGAGGAATCCGAGTTCGGCGAAAGCATATTGGCTCATGGCGGCCACAGCTTGGCTGGCAATGCCGCGACCCCAGTGGGCCTCGCCGAGCCAGTACCCGAGCTCGGCGGTGTAGCGCTTGATCCCTTTGCGGGCAGTGAGCCCGATGCCCCCCACCACGTTGTCGGCCACGGCAATGGCCAGGGCGGTCAAGGGGCCGGCATCGGCGGTAAATTTGATCCAGCGGTGGGCTTCCTCAATGGTGTAGGGGTACGGGAAGTCATCGGTCAGGTTGAGCCAAATCTCCCGGTTATTGGCGTGGGTGGTGAGTGAGGCGGCATCTTCCTCCCGGAAGGGCCGCAAGCAACAGGATGGGCAATCAATTTTCATGTACTCGTGCGACTGGGGGCGTAGTTGGGCGGTAAACAATACTCAAAAGTAAAAAGTAAGTGATTGATCAAGGCGAGACTGGATTCAACCTTGCCAAGAGTGGACGGAATGCACTAGGTACATTCCGTCCGGGTGAAATGGGCACTGTCCCTATGTTGGGCAAGCGATTTTGCCAGAACTTGCCTTATTTGTTCTCCAAATACTTGATCCGGGCCGCTGTGCGCCCATCTTCTTGGTACATTTCCATTTGCATGCCATCGGGGGTTGTGGTAATGGCAAAAGTATAAACGGTTGGCTGGTCATTGTACTGCATCCGCACCGGATCCAGCGCAAAGGGGTAGCCCTTGGCCGCCGCGTATTGGTGGGCCGCCGCGATGGATTGGTACATAAACCCAAGGTGATCCACCCCGTAACGAAACGTGGTCGGCTCGCGCTTGGCCACTTTTTCCCGGGCAAAGCTCAGCGCTTCCGGTTCAGAAATGACAAAAATGTGTTTGCCCACTTCCATGACGGCGGTTTTTCCTTTTCGGGAAATCAATTTGGCCTCATACACGTCGGTAAAAAATTTAATGTGGGCATCGGTACTTTCCACAATATACTGCAAGTGATCGATGGCAAATGGTGTAATCCCACTGTCGTCTTTGCGCTCTACTATCACGATCATGCTATAGTCGGGCCCCCAGCAAAGGGCGGCCTTGGCCCGGGGATCGTGGGGGAGCTTACATTTTTTGTTCACAAATACCACCCCCTCTTTCTCCAGCTTGGCAACGGCCGCTTTCAGGTTTTTGGTGCCAAATGCCAGCCAGTGCATCCCGTACATGGGCGGCAGATCGGCTGCTGGCACCACCAACTCGCGGTTCCAGCGCTTGGGATCGCGCACCCGCATCCCCGGAAACGGCCCCCGGGCCGATACGTTGATCGTCGATTGCCCGGGCCGCACCAGTAGGAAATCAATGAAGGCAAACGGGTTGTTGGCTTGCTGGGCCATTGGTTTGGCCCCAAAATGCTGCATGAAATAGCGATTGGTGGAGTCGCGGTCACTCATGTAATAGTGGATATCGTCCAGCATAATGGGGGCCCGGTCAGTTTGGGCCCACGCAAACAAGGGCAAACAGCAAAGAAAAAGGAGGCTACTTTTTTTCAGGTTCATCATTGGTAGGATAGGAGGGAAGAGATAATTAAAAATACTGCGTTACATGACCTTTTTTCGCATCTTTCAAGGAAAAGGAGTGGTACAAGGATTAAGGGCCGAACTGGATTGGTCAAATTCCCAACTCCAGCCGGGCAAGCAGGTCAGGACAATAACTCAAAAATAGCCATTTAGTTATCAAGTCGCTGACCATCGGCCCGGTAAGGGGGAAAGACTGCAAAGACCCTGACCGAGCGCGGTCTGGTTATCTGTTCGAAAAAACTTAGCTTTGGGCCTATAAACAAATCAACATGCCAACCCAACCCTTTGATTTCAAGAATGGAGAAATGTTATTGGTAAACAAACCTTACCAATGGACCTCTTTTGATGTGGTTAATAAAATCCGTTATGCAATCAGGATGCAAAAAATTGGGCACGCTGGCACACTAGATCCACTGGCCACCGGTTTATTGATCCTTTGCACCGGAAAGCTGACCAAGCAACTGGAGAGCTTACAGGGCATGGAGAAAGAATATACCGGCACAATGATGTTGGGCAAGACCACCCCTTCCTATGATTCGGAAACCGAGGTGGATGCGGAGACCGAAACCAGCCACCTGACCGAAGCGCAAGTCCAAGCCGCCACGGCCCCGTTCATTGGCGAAATTGATCAGTTGCCCCCCATGTTTTCGGCCGTGAAAGTGGAGGGCGAAAGGCTCTACAAAAAAGCCCGCCGGGGAGAAAGCATCGAGCTGAAGGCCCGCAAGGTCAATATTTCTGTCTTTGAACTGACCGCGATCCAACTGCCCGAGGTGCATTTTCGGGTGGTGTGCGCCAAGGGTACGTACATCCGCAGCCTTGTCCATGATTTTGGCCAGGCTTTGGGCGTAGGGGCGTACATGACGGCACTGTGCCGTACCCGGATTGGTGAGCACCGGCTGGAAGACGCGTGGCAAATTGATGACTTAGTTGCCCAAATCAAAGAAAACCCACAGACCAACAGTGAAGTATTGCCCTAACCGGAAAACAAATTGATTGAATGCTGATCCATTACGGTTTAGAAAATTTTCCTCGCCTGCCTTATGCCCTTGTCACCGAGGGAACTTTCGACGGGGTGCACGTTGGGCATCAAAAAATATTGCAGCGGCTGCGCGAAATGGCCACCCGGGCGAGCCAAGAACTCGGCTTGCGGGCGGAAACGGTCTTGGTCACTTTCTCGCCCCACCCCCGCTTGATACTTTCACCCAACGACACGGGCCTCCGCCTCCTCTGCACTGCCGAAGAGAAAGCGGAACAATTGGCCCAGCAAGGCATCGATCACTTGGTGGTGGTCACCTTCGACCGAGCATTTGCCGAACTCAGCCCCCAAGACTATGTGGAGCAGGTGCTGGTGCGTGGCCTGCACACCCAAAAGCTGGTCGTTGGTTATGATCACCGATTTGGGCGGAAACGCCAAGGAGATTTTAATTACCTGAAAACCAATGAAAAAAAATTTGGTTTTGAGGTAGAAGAAATCCCCCGGCAAGATGTGGATCACATCGGGGTGAGCAGCACCAAAATCCGCCAAGCCCTGGGCCAAGGCGACATGGTCACTGCCGCCCAGTATTTGGGCCGGCCCTACTCCATCAGCGGGCTGGTGGTAGAAGGCGACCAGATCGGGCGGACCATCGGTTACCCCACCGCCAATCTGGCCACTGGCGATCCGTACAAGCTCATCCCCGCCGATGGGATTTACGCCGTGCAGGTACACGTGCGGGGCCGCTCATACGGGGGAATGCTGTACATTGGCAACCGCACCACGATCGGTGAGGGCTTGCACAAAGCCGTGGAGGTCAATATTTTTGATTTTTCGGCAACTATCTATGGCGAAAAAATCAGTGTTGATTTATTGAAACTATTGCGCCACGAAATCACTTTTGCCAGCTTGGGGGCCATGACCGACCAACTGGCCCAAGATCGCGCCGATGCTTTGGCCGTGCTGCAAAGCCTATAACCAAGCTCCCGTCAATTTTCCTGATTTGGCTTGTGAAAGGCAGGCGCGTGGCCAAAGAGCTTGCCTTTATCCCTGGCCAAGATTTATCGGGTTGCGCCCAGCGAACTCAGTCCAGCGACGAGTGTTGTCCGGCAATGGGCCATGGCCCCGATCGGGACGGTTTTACATCCACTATTACAACGATTTTAGTAGTTTTCTAATTTATCAACTTGATTTTCAACAACTTGCTTTGCTATTTAGTGATAAACCAATTGTGGGTGCATGCGAGTAAAATTTGGAACGTTGTAAAAGCAATTTTGTGCGCGATATGGCCTAAATTGCTTCTGGATCAATAGTCAAATTGAAAATGGAAACAACAGACAAATCGGCGGTTTCACGCCGCGACTTTATCAAAACGGGTTCACTAGTGCTTGGGGCAGCCATGATCGTGCCGCGCCACGTTCTGGGCCGGGGATTTGTTGCGCCCAGCGACAAGCTCAATATTGCCGCCGTGGGCGTAGGTGGCAAGGGTGTGGTCAACCTCACCCAAGCGTACAACAATGGGTCGGACAACATTGTGGCCCTGTGCGACGTGGACGACCGCCAAGCCAAAGAAATGCGGCGCCAGTTCCCCAAGGCCGCTTATTACAAAGACTTCCGGGTCATGTTGGAGAAAGAAAAAAACAACATAGACGCGGTAATGGTGACCACCCCAGACCATTTGCACGCGCTGGTGGCCCTGCCCGCCATGCAACTGGGCAAACATGTGTACGTGGAAAAACCCCTCGCCCACAACATTGCCGAGGCGCGGCTGCTCACTCAGGCCGAAGTCAAATACCGGGTGGTGACCCAAATGGGCAACCAAGGAGCCTCGGGCGAGGGCATCCGGCAGGTCCAAGAGTGGTACGACTCGGGGCTGCTCGGCGAGGTGAACGAGGTCCATGTCTGGTCTGATCGGCCGCTGTGGCCGCAGGGCCTGCAGACCCTCACGGGCAAGCACGCGATCCCCAAAGAACTGGATTTTGACCTCTGGCTCGGCCCGGCCCCCAAGCGCAGTTACCACCCCGGCCTGCTGCCGTTCAAATGGCGCGGCTGGTGGGAGTATGGCACCGGGGCCCTGGGCGACATGGGTTGCCACATCATGGACGTGCCCTTCAAAGTGCTGGGCCTTGGCTATCCCACCGAGGCCCATGCCAGCGTGTCGCAGGTATTTTTCCAAGATTGGGAGGCAGCCACCCTGCCCGACAGTTGCCCGGCGGCCAGCATTATCCACTTCAAATACCAAAACGCCAAGGGCCAGCCCGTGAACATGACTTGGTACGACGGCGGCCTTCAACCGACCACTCCCGACGAGATGACCCCTTCGGAGGGCCTGCCACCCAATGGGATGATCTTCGTGGGCAGCAAGAACAAACTGGTGGCCGAAATGTGGGGCAGCAATCCCCGCCTGTTGCCCACTAGCAAAATGGCCGAAACCACCCTGCCCGCCAAGTCCCTCGCCCGGATCCCGGGGGCGCACGAAGGCCACCAACAGAACTGGATCAAAGCGTGCAAAATGGGGTACGAAGAAGGGCGCAAGGCCACCACATCACCTTTCAGTTTTGCCGGGCCGCTCACCGAAACGGTGCTCATGGGCAACTTGGCCGTGCGGAGCTATAATCTCAAAGTGGGCAACAAATATGTGGGCCGCAAAAAATTGATCTGGGACGGGCCCAACATGAAAATCACCAATTTTGATGAAGCCAACCAGTATGTCAGCCGGGTATATAACAATGGCTGGAAATTGGCCTAAAAAAGTGGGTTTAGTGAACAAATAGCCTGTTCAACTTTCTTGGCAGGTCACTAAAAAAACCAATTCTGGTCGTGGATCTATCCAACGGGCGCGGCCGGAGTTGGTTGATGAAACCGCTGGGCGATTCATCAACTAGGTTTGGGAATGGGTTGCCCCGCTTGGGGGAGCCGAACCCTCGAACGCACAAGTTGGGCCGATGATAGATCAGAAATAGAACCCAGCGAGTATCTGCGCCAAGCAGCATTATGTGCCTAAAATCGCTACGAAGATAAAATACCTTACCGACAACGGCAGAAATAAACCGAACAGCCATTTGGCGCTATCCAGCGGCAGTGGAACCCACTTGGGCATTTCAGCCAACGCTTTTTTCTAAATGAGCGGCAAACCCAATTCCTGCAAAAAATCATTGTGCGTGTCTGTATGCGATTTTAGACGCTCATTTATGGCAATCAATTTTGCATTTACCTCACTAAGGTTAATTTCTTCTTCTTCCATCGAGGTATCCACATAATGAAAAATATTGAGGTTATACCCGTTCGTTTCAATCTCTTCCATTGAAACCTTGCGCGAATAACGGTCAATGTCTTGGCGGTAGTTATAAGTATCTACAATGCGTTCAATGTATGCTTCGCTCGGGTGTTCTGTTTTTTGCCTTTGGGAAAATGCTCGCTCGCATTGATAAACAAAACGTTGTTTTGCTTCTTACACTTTTTCAATACCAAAATATAAACTGGAATATCCGTGAGGTAGAATAAGTTGGACGGTAAACCAATGACCGTATCAATATTGTTGTCCTTTAGCAACTTGGTGCGGATTCTTTCTTCAGCCCCACCCCGGAATAAAACCCCGTGCGGCAATATGATTGCCATTGTGCCTTCTTTGCCCAGAAAGTGAAAACCGTACAATAAAAAAGCAAAGTCGGCGGCTGATTTAAGGGCTAAACCGTAGCTCTGGAAACGAAAATCTTTTGCCAAAGTATCGTTTGGTTCCCAACGCAAACTAACCGGGAATTGGCCATAATGCCATCAAATTCGATCTTTTTTGGCCGGATTCATTTCATTGAACCCTCCCCATTGGTTGAGCAGGGTGTCTCCGTGAAATAGCTCAAAATCAGCACCTTTCATTCCGTGCTAAAGCATATTCATCCGGGCAAGGTCATAAGTGGTAATGTTTTTTCTTGCCCAAAGGTTTTGCCAATACTGCCCCCATCGTCCTTTATTCGCTTTCTTACATTCAATGCGAATCAGGGGTTAAAAGAAATAGAACAGACTTGGCGCAAGATGCGTTTGCTAATTTATGACAAAAAGCGTAAAACTCATCCGGCTATTTTACCAAGTCTGTGACTGCTACAACGAAAATTCGGCGTAGAATGTCAAACTTTTCAGCAGTAACGGGCTAAAAGATCAGATTGCCGATGAAAAAATCATTACCATCTACCTGTTTTTGCACTATGGAAGAAAAAAAAATAAGCATAAAATCCATGTACTGCCACATGCGGACTACTGGGACAGCTGGTTTGCCCTACCAAGCTATGCCGATTGTAATTCCGTCAGCCCAATTTGTATAAAACCCAATGTTGGAGACTGGCATTTTTCTCGTCCGCTCATTTCTTTACAAAATTAGTTTCCAAAAACTTAAAAATTAGGTCAAAATGTTTTAATGGCTCAGTGTGTCCACCTTCAATAGCAACGTGCTCAAAAGAATATTTAAACTTGTTGGCTCTAAGTCTTGTAATCATCTTTTCAGCCATTGGTGTTGAAGGACAAATCTCATCTTTTGTTGCCGAAACCAATAGAACTGATCCATTAATATTTTCAACTTTTATCAAGGCTTTTTCCTCTGCGATTGTGTCTTTGAGCATTGCAACAAATGTACCTCTTAAATCTCGTTTCATCAAAAATGGAACTGCTTCTTCATTGACAGGCACAAATGGCAATTCCTTTTTTTGATATGTCCATGTAGATGTAGTAAAGTGATTTGTATTGCCTGGGAAGGTAACATTACTTGAAACAATACCAACAACGCATTTAATGTCTTTATAATAACTCCCTAAAAGTAATGCCAAATCTCCCCCTCTTGAACCGCCAACAATCGCAATTTTTCTTTTATTTATCTTTTGGTTCTTGGTCGCTACTTCAATGGCATAATGAACATCTTCAATCGCTATTTTTTGTAACGTATCGGGCGTTCCATTTGCTCCAAAATAACCAATTGCTAAAAAGGCATAGCCTTTTTCAATAAATTGGTTCCTTGTTTTTTTCCAATGGTCGCTTGTCCAAGCATTGCCGCCTTCCGAGCCACCAAGTCCAACAACTAAAGGTTGATTTTTAGCGCTTCCGAGATATAATATACTCTCAACATTTGGCGTTGCTAATGTTATTTGAGAAAATGAGTTGGACGAGATTGACATGAATAGCCCAAAAACGAGGTGTTTTAAATTTTGCATTTCGATTGTTTTTAAATTTTGAAATGCAAAGTTGGGATTTAAAATCTTCATAATTTTTGACCTATATCAAAAAATCACTTTTCAGCTCTAATCCTGCTTAATGTTTCTTGTGTGATGCCTAAATAACTTGCTGTCATTCCCAAAGGAATACGAGCATGGATGTCTGGATAAGTTGAACAAAAATGTTCGTACTTTTCTTTTGCAGTTGTAAATCTTAAAGATGTTATTCTTTCCATTAAGTGTCCGAATGTTGTCCCCATTGAAAGACGAGAATATCGTTCCATTTCAGGGAAATTTCCTAACAGAAACACAAGGTCGTTCATGTGTAAACAAAAAACATTAGTATTTTCAATTGCGTCAATGTAATAAATATCGAGTTGTCTTTGCATAAAGCTACGTGGCGAATTTATCCATTCAGCTTCACTGCAAAAGTATTCGCTTATTTCTTTTCCGTCTTTGATAAAGTAAGTCCGTAAAAGTCCTTTTTGGATAAAGTAACTTTTAGTGCAAATGGTGTGAGCATTATGAACGAGTTTGCCCTTTTTAAAAGTCTTTAAAACAAGTCTGTTAGCAAGCTCACTTTTTAAAATGCCACTTAGTTTTATATACTTTTCAAAGTGTCGAAATATTTCGTCTGTCTGTTCGATAGTCTGTCAGTTTATTGTTGTTTATGCAGTTCTGTACGCTTGCAGCTAACGTCAGTCCGTCTAAAAACTATACAGTACAAAGATAGCACAAATCCAAGAAAACGCCCCAATTTGTGGAATGAAATTTATTATAGGAAAAAACAGAGCCACTTGAAGAACTGGTACCGCCCGACAATGTGGTTCGGCGCGTGAACCTTTTTGTGGAGAGCCTGGACTTGGCACCTTTGGGCTTTAAGATGGATTTTAGCGAAAATGGCAGACCAGCTCATCACCCCAAAGCCTTGCTGTCCCCCTCAAACCGAAAAACCTAATCCACTTCAAATTCATCGTGCCAGAGGTTGTTTTTGCCGTTCCCGCCAATCAAGCATTGTGGTTGCAGGTTAAAATCTGCTACCTAGCCCGCTTGGCGCAATTGGGCCAAGGTATCAACCAAGGTATTTTCCATTTTTTTGCTTTTTAGCTACATCAATGCGATGTTGTCGGTAGCCAGCCCAACTCGCTAGTCAGGCTGGCTATCAAGCAACACTGCTCACCCGTTCTTTTACCAAATTTACCTTTTTTGGCCCTTTTACCAACGAACCAGCCCACCGCTGTTGCTATGTCAAAACAAGGTCATTGGGTCGTCCACTACCCGAAAATCCTCATTGAACCCCGCCAACTGCCGCATGTCTTGGTCGGAAAGCTGGAAATCCCACACCGCGAAATTTTCTTGCAACCGCGCCAGTTGGGCTGTTTTGGGGATGGTGGACACCCCCAACTGAATGGCCCACCGGATAATGATCTGGGCCGGGGTCTTGCCGTAGCGCTGGGCCAAGGCCAAAAGTTTGGGATCGCCAAACCGCTGCCCGCGCACCAAGGGCGAATACGCTTGCAACACAGTCTGTTGTTGCTGGCATTGGGCCAGTAGATCGGCCAAGAACAAATAGGGGCTGAACTCCACTTGGTTGACCGCCGGAACGAGGGTGGCATACTCGGCCAATTGGTGGAGGAACGGCCCCAAATAATTGGCCACGCCAATGGCCCGCACCTGTTTTTCGGTGGCCAGCCGCTCCAGGGCTTGCCACGTGGCCTTGCGGGAAGCTTTGAGTGGCCAATGGATCAAATAAAGGTCGATATAATCAACGTTGAGCTTTTGGCGGCTCACCTCAAAGGCCCGCAAAGTGGTGTCATATCCCTGATCAGCGTCGTGGACTTTGGTCGTGACGAAAATATCGTGCCGGGGCAGGCCACTGGCGCCGATCGCCCGGCCCACTTCGGCTTCGTTGCGGTACATGGCGGCAGTGTCGATGAGCCGATAGCCAATTTCAAGGGCTTGGCTGACCGTTCGTTCCGCTTCTTGGTGGTACATATCGTACACGCCAAGGCCCAAGAGCGGCATCTCGATCCCGTTGTTGAGCAGCGTGGTGGGGTTGGTCACCATTTTTTCAGGCCCAACAGTTTTTTGCCCAGTGCGCTCAGCTCGCTCGTTTGGTATTTGGTCTGTTCCCAGTTGCGCGGGTCGCCGGGGAACGCATACCCCTCGGGCGCGACGCGGTTCTGCCATGAATTGATCCTCCATTGGCGCAGGGCCTCGTTGTCTTCCTCGGCGGGCATCATGGAGATATACTGGGCGATCCGTACCCGGTTTTCCGTTCGGTTTGGGCGGATTCCGTGGGCCAGCGAACTGTTGAAAATGAGCAGATCGCCCGCTTCCATTTTGACTTTCACCAGTTCAAAACCAGTGATATCGGGCTTGAAATGATCGCGGTCTGCGGGTTGGGAGAGTTTCCACGTGTCATACGTGCGGAACAGCTCGGGCACACACTGGAACCCGCCCATATTTTCGTCATCCTGATCGGCCAGGGCCAGCACTCCCTGCACGTTCTGGGGCTTGGTGTCTGGGTCGTAGTCCCAGTGGATAAAGCCCTTGAACACATGGTCGGGCCGCATGGGCAAGTTCAGGTTGGCCCGGTCGATGGTTACCCAGAGCTGCTCATGGCCCCACACATCGGTGAAGGCTTCGTACAGCCGCTGGCATTGGCGGTTGGCCCACATGTGGGGGTGGTTGTAAATTTCCACCATCCCGCTGTTGGTCAGCTCCTTCATTTTGATTTCGGCCCGGGGCGGGGCATACCAAGTGGTGGGATCGTTGGGGTTTTTTTCTTCAAATTCCCACAGCAGATCTACCATGTGCTGGCAGTTTTCTTTGGGCACTGCATTTTTGACAACAATGTAGCCATTGTGCACCCAAAAAGCCCAATCCGCCTCCGACAATACCTTGAGCGGCTTGCCATTGGCGCGATCGTTGAGTTTCAAGTGGCTCGACATGGCCGTCGAGGGATTGCCCGGGATCTCGGTGTGGGCATTGTTGGGGAGCATGGTCGCTGGGGCCATGGTCGGAGTCGTTTTCGTTTCCATGTTTGAGAAGTTTTTACCTAACTTTATATGGCAAAGATAATTGGGAACATTGACCCGCGCTCCGCCCCCAATTGCGTTTTTTTGTGCTCCATTGACTTAAATTGGTGGAACGGTTGGGTAACGGGATAAATTAACACCAATACTATGAAAATTGCCCTCGAGAAAATCCGGCCCGACTTGGGCAGTTCGTTCAGGATCTTGGTCAATCCCAAGCTTCAGGATCACTTTTATTGGCACTACCACCCCGAGTATGAGATCATTTTCATCACCGGTTCAGATGGCACCCGGCACATTGGCGAGCACTTGGCCAAATATGAGGGCAGCGACTTGGCATTTATCGGCCCCAATGTGCCCCACCTCAACTTTGATTATGGCATCCGCACCAGCTACGAAAAAATAGTGGTGCAAATGAGCGAAGATTTTTTGGGCGAAAGTTTACAAAAAATCCCAGAATTATCAGAGATTCGGCAGCTTTTTGAGCGGGCCAAAACCGTGGTCCTGTTTCGGGGAGAAACCAAACGTTTGGTGGGCGAGCGGCTAAAGCAGCTCATTCAGGCAACCCACTTCCGGCAGTTCATTGATCTGTTGGAGATTTTTCAAGTATTGGCCAGCAGCCACGAATACGAGGTACTGGGCGTGCAGCCCGTTGGGCAAAGTTACAACCTTAAGGAGCAGCAGCGGCTGCGCAATGTCTATCACTTCGTTGACCAGCATTACCAGCGCCGGATCGCGATGTCGGAAATAGTGGCCCTGAGCAATCTCTCCACGGCGGCCTTTTGTCGTTATTTTAAACGGATGACCCAAATGACCTTTACCCAATTTCTAAACCAATACCGGATCAACCAAGCCAAAAAACTGTTATTGCAAGACTACAACGTGACCGAAGCTTGCTATGGAAGTGGCTTTGAAAACCTGTCGTATTTCAATAAATCGTTCAAAAAGCTGACCAACGAAAACCCCTCCGAGTTCAAAAAGCGGCACATAGGCCGATCCCAACCGAATTGAAACCGATCCAACACCGACCGATCGCTGCGCCCAGCGCATTTGAGGAAAACTTTTTGTTGATTTTTTCACTATTGCCCCACTATTTGTTTGGCTAATATGAGGAGATTAACTAGCTTTAAGGAGGCAAATCTTTTTGGTTGCCGAGGCAAATCGCATTGCTAAAATACCGTCCAATCCAAATATAGCGCCGGGCAAATAATTTTGGCAACAAGGCGCCGATTAGCCAATGGGCCGGATCATCTATCCTTGAAACGGAAAAAAATTTAGCTTTCTCTTGTATTTAAACCATTGAAAATTAAGTAGTTGATTTTTTAAATCATTGTAACACCCCGCTTGAAGTATGAATAAACCCAAGCAAATATTATCCTTTTTCAAACGGCCAAGCGTGATTATCGGACTGGCCATCATCGGGCTGAGCCAACTCGCCTCCGCCTGTATGCAGTTTCGGATGAGCGACCAGCAAGTGGCCGAACACTTTAAGCTCAAGCAGCACAAGCCCACTTTTCATACCTACCAAGTGGGCAAACGCACCATGCACTACGCCGAGATTGGGGCCGATACCCTCCCGACCGTCTTGCTCATCCACGGATCGCCGGGCGCATGGGATGGGTTCATCACCTACCTTGACGATTCGCTCCTGATGAGCAAAATGCGGCTCATTGCCGTGGATCGACCGGGTTTTGGCAAGTCGGACTTTGGCTTGGCTGAGCGCGATTTGCAGAAACAAGCCGAACTCCTCAAGCCAATCTTGGAAAACAACAAGAGCAAGCCCATGATCCTCGTTGGCCATTCTTATGGTGGCCCGCTCATTGCCCGGCTGGCCATGGACTATCCCGCGCTGGTGGGTGGGCTGGTGTTCTTGGCGCCGTCCATCGATCCAAAACTGGAGGAGACCAAGTGGTTCCAATATCCGGCCGAATGGTGGCTGATCAATTGGCTGTTCCCACGTTCACTACTGGTTGCCAACCGCGAAATCCGGCATTTGGCTCAGGATTTGACCGCTGCTCTGCCACTGTGGCAAAACATCAAAGTGCCCGTTATTTATATCCAAGGTGAAAAAGATAGCCTAGTGCCGATTGGCAATGCCGATTTTGCCCAGAAAATGCTAGTCAATGCCAAGCTGGAAATGATCCGGTTGCCGGGCGCAGATCATTTTATCCCGTGGTCACACGAAAAAATTGTTAAGCAAGCCCTACTTAAAGCCGTCAATGGCTTTTGAGGTGGTTTGGTCAGGCCGTCAAGTAGGACAATCCGTTGGGCCAATCCGTTGGTGATCATCCGTATGAGTGCTTAACTTTGTCCACTAACCCTCTATGTAATGCAACCGGCCCCGCCTCCTAGTGACAAGCCGCTTTTCCAGATCAAGGGTTCCAATAGCTATTTGCTGGGTTTTTTGCTGTTTGCGGTCGTTGGGGCCGGTCTGGGTTATTTCGTTTTCAGCGATGGTTTACTTCAGAGCAGTTGCTACTGGGCGGCCGGTATGTTCAGCACTTGGGCCACTATTGACTATTTATTTTGGCACAAAAGCCAAGTGGTGCTCACGGCCAATGAAATAAAGATCGTAAGCGGGGTAAGGAGCCGAAGCCAAGCATATGCCCTGTCCGAGATCTTGGAAGTTACCATCCAACTGGAAACGGCCACCGGGACAGCGGAACGCCCGCTCGCTGAAATCGATTGGGCCACCACTGACAGCAAAAAGATCAAGGAGCTGGTCTTGATCACCAAACTGGGTGAAAAAATAGAGCTGCCCAGTTTTGGGTACGATCTCCTGCCCTACCAGCGCTTTTTGGAAACCTTTGGCCTAGCGATCGCCAACGGGCAAATACGCTTGGGCAATCGGGGTTTCTTGCCGACAGTCGGGGAAATCCAGCCCAAAGTGGGTCAGGCGCCGCCCGTTTCGGAAGAACTACAAAGAATTCAGGAAGCGTTGGCCAGTTGCCAAGCGTATTTGGCAACGGATCGTGCTCTTGCCGGGTCGCTCCAGCAAAACTTGTTGGCGGCCTATCAATCGGTGTATCAGGTGCATAGCTTCCCCGAAAAGGACGAACTGGCTCCTTTCCGGCCCGACGTGTTGCACCGCCAACGGGTGGATGGTCAATGGCCATGTTTTATCCAAGGCGATTTGCAGCCCGATGTGAGCCACGCGGATCTGGAGCTGGCCAACCGCTTGGCCGAGGCCGCCCACCAGCACTTGGTCATGGTCCAACAGCGGATCAAGCTCTATCTGGGCACGCAAAAAGAATTGGAGCGACCGGCCGCTGAATGTCGACGTCGAGATAAATTGCGCACTATTGCCGGTAATCTGGACAGCTTGCAACAAACCAACGCCGCCCAGTCCGAGGTGGACAGTGGGCTATCGCACGAGTTGACCAGCGTGGAGCAATGGCAAAAACTGGTGGCCGAACTGAACGCCCCGGACGATCTGGCCAAAGCCGAGGAGTTAAAACAGTATGCTGACTTGCTGAAAGGACATTCTGGCAAATAAACAATTGGGCTGAATGGCCCGTTAGTACCGACTGTGGGCCAATGAGTGGGGCAAGCCATTTTTGCTGACCCGACCCCGGGTCCAACTCCGGCCCAGCGATCCATTTTTGAAAATGATCCCGCACCGAAACCAAAAAATCACCTTGATCTTGGTGCCAATTAGCAACATCCACTTTCCCTTGGTATAATTTTGTGTTCCAATAACCTTCCCAATCATGACCAACAACCTTGTAATTGAAGATAAATTTGCGGGCATCCAACGCCGGGCCACTTTGGATCACTTTGAAAGTCCAGATTTTTATCAACTGGATGATCTGTTGACCGAAGAACAATTGATGGTGCGGCAAGCGACCCGCGATTTTGTGAAGCGCGAGATCAGCCCGATCATTGAAGACTGCTGTCAAAAAAACCTGTTCCCCTCCTACATTGTCCGCAAATTTGGCGAAGTGGGGGCTTTCGGGCCCACCATCCCCGAGGAATACGGTGGGGGCGGACTCGATTACATTTCTTACGGCCTGATGATGCAGGAGATTGAGCGCGGCGACTCGGGGATGCGCTCCACGGCTTCGGTACAAGGGTCGCTGGTGATGTTCCCGATCTACCAGTTTGGCTCGGAGGCCCAGCGGCGCAAGTACCTGCCCAAGCTGGCCTCGGGCGAATGGCTGGGCTGCTTCGGCCTCACCGAACCCGACCACGGCTCCAATCCCAGCGGCATGATGACCAATTTCAAGGACATGGGGGACTATTATTTGCTCAACGGAGCCAAAATGTGGATCTCCAATTCGCCCGAGGCCCAAGTGGCGGTCGTTTGGGCCAAAGACGAGGCCGGCCGGATCCACGGCCTCATCGTGGAGCGCGGCATGGAGGGGTTCAGTACCCCCGAAATCCACCAAAAATGGTCGTTGCGGGCCAGTTGCACCGGCGAGCTGGTGTTTGACAACGTGCGCGTGCCCAAAGAAAACCTGTTGCCCAACAAAAGTGGACTGGGTGCGCCCATGATGTGCCTCGATAGTGCCCGCTACGGCATTGCTTGGGGAGCCACAGGCGCGGCCATGGACTGCTACGAAACGGCCCGCCGCTACTCCATTGAGCGCATCCAATTTGGCAAACCCATCGGTGGGTTTCAGTTGCAGCAAAAGAAATTGGCGGAAATGCTCACCGAGATCACCAAGGCCCAGTTGCTCAACTGGCGGCTGGGTGTGCTGAAAAACGAAGGCAAAGCTACTACCGCGCAAATCTCGCTGGCCAAGCGCAACAATGTGGCCATGGCGCTCGACATAGCCCGCGAGGCCCGGCAGATGCTCGGTGGCATGGGCATCACGGGCGAGTACCCAATCATGCGCCACAGCATGAACTTGGAGTCGGTGGTCACTTACGAGGGCACGCACGACATCCACTTGCTCATCTTGGGCAAAGAAATCACCGGGATCCAGGCATTTGTCTAAATCGAGGTGGCGAACCGGTCGGACTCGCGTTTCACCGCCCATCGGGAACCAAAAAACCAGCCCCCCGGATCTACAGATCCGGGGGGCTGGTTTTTGTTTGGCGAGAGCCGGGTCAGTTCGTGGGCCTAGAGCTTGCTGATCACGGCATCCACAATCCCGTAGCCCACCGATTCTTCGGCATCCATCCAATAATCACGGTCAAAATCTTTCATGATTTTTTCAATGGACTGACCGCAATTTTCGGCCAGGATCCGGGCGCCCATCTGCTTGGTTTTTTCAATCTGGCGGGCCTGGATTTCAATGTCCACCGACCGGGCCTGAAAATAGCCCCCGATACTGGGCTGGTGGATCATCACTTCGCCACTGGGGTAAATGAACCGGCGGCCTTTGGCACCCCCAGACAGCAAGATGCTGCCCATTGAAGCGGCCAGCCCCATGCACACTGTCGAGATGGGCGACTTGATCAACTGCATGGTATCGTACACCACCATGCCCGAAGTGACCATGCCACCGGGGCTGTTGATGTAGAGCGTGATCTCCTCGCCCGGCTTATCGGCATCGAGGTAGAGCAGCCGATCCACCACATACTTGGCCGAATCGTCATCTACCACCCCCCAGAAGAACACCTTGCGTTGCTCCAGGAATTTTTTGTCAAATACGCGGCCCCCAATCATGTTTTCCACAATGCTTGGGATGGGCATTTCAGGCTCATCGCTGAAATATCGTTGGGATTTGTTCATTGCCGATGTTGGTAAAAATAGAAGGTGGTAAAATTACTGTTTCTTGGGGCGGCCCAGCACTTCATCGATCAGGCCGTATTCTTTGGCTTCGCCCGATGACATCCAGTAGTCGCGGTCCGAGTCTTCTTTGATCTGATCAAAGGTTTTGCCCGTGTGCTGGGCCAATATCTCATACAGTTCATGGCGCACTTTTACTATCTGTTTGGCCGAGATCTGGATGTCGGAGGCTTGCCCGCCCGCTGCGCCGCTCGGCTGATGGATCATTACCCGTGAGTGGGGCAGGCCGGAGCGCTTGCCCGGGTGGCCGGCACTGAGCAACACCGCGCCCATCGAGGCGGCCATGCCCGTGCACACCGTAGAAATGTCGGGTGACACAATCTGCATGGTGTCATAAATGGCCAGACCGGCATACACCGACCCGCCGGGGCTGTTGATGTACATGATCACGTCCTTGGTAGGATCGGTGGACTGCATGAAAAGCAACTGCGCAACCACAATGTTGGCTACTTCGTCACCAATGGGCACCCCCAAAAAGATGATGCGATCCTTCATCAGGCGGGAGAAAACATCCATGGAAATAATGTTCATGGCGCGCTCCTCGATGATCATCGGGGTGAAATTAGTAATGCCGGTACCCATGTACTGGTCGACGGTAAGGCCGTTGAGGCCCTGGCCCTTGACCGCAAACTTGCGAAATTCCTGACCGTAGTCCATAAGATGCAGTTTAAGAGAATTGATGTTGCCAAATTAACCAAAACTTTACCACACCACCAAAATCTGACAGAAAGGCGCAAAATGGCTGGTTGCCTGACGGAATGGCGGGAGTCTGGCCATTTTACGCCTAGTTTGCCGATTAAACCCTTGCCGATTAACTGCAAAGTGGCCAAAGTGCGCAGGGGCCGTTGTAGGCAACGCTTTGCTAAAGCGGAGGTGGGAAGACACTTTTTACCTACTTGGGCGAAGGCTTTTGGGGCCGTTTCACGGCTGGAATGAGCCATCAACCTCCGGTGGCCCAAAACTTGGCCACTGGACAAATTATGGTCCGCCAACGCACTGCTTTTCACTTAACTTTTGTACATTAGAGCATATTTTCAAACAGACAGTTCAACCAACAGATGAAAAAGCGCGATTTTTTGAAAACCTTGGGCCTCACTGCGGCGGCCGTCACTTTGTCCCCATTGGCCAACGCCTGGGATCGGCCAGCGGTCGACGAGTTCACTTTGCCCCCCTTGCCCTATGCCTATGATGCACTGGAGCCCCATTTTGATAAAATGACGATGGAAATCCACCATTCGCGGCACCATAAAGGCTATGTCACCAAGCTCAACGAGGCCCTGGCCGGCAAGCCCCAAGCCAGTATGACCATTGAGAAGCTCTTGGCCGCCGTGAAACCCGACGAACTGGCCGTGCGCAACAACGGGGGTGGGCATTTCAACCACAGTCTTTTCTGGACATTGCTGGCCCCGTCCAGCCCCTTCGTGGCCACTAGCAAGGTGGGCGCGGCCATTATTGGTCAATTTGGCAGTTTGGAGGCTTTCCAGAAAACTTTTGCGGGGGCGGCCACCGGCCAGTTTGGGTCGGGCTGGGCTTGGCTGGCCACCGACGGCAAGAAACTTTCGGTGTTTGGCACTCCCAACCAAGACAATCCGCTCATGGCCAAAATCTATCCCCAGTACAAGAATCAACGCCCCCTGCTGGCGCTCGATGTGTGGGAGCACGCCTACTACCTCAAGTACCAGAACAAACGGGCCGACTACGTGGCTGCGTTCTGGAACGTGGTCAATTGGGCCGAAGTGGAGAAGCGGTTCGTGACCAAATAGCCCACTAGGGTTTGGCCAGTTTAGGCACAGGGTGGGATCCGACGGGGAAGAAGTGCTTCGCCGAAAGAAACCGCCCTCAAATCCCCAATTGGGCCCGGATCTGCCCGATCACGCGGGCTTCAGCGGCTGATGTTTCCTCCGCCGCATCGGCAAACAGGTAGAGTGCTTCCAACACCGTTTCCTTGATTTGGGGCATTTCGGCCAGATAACGGGCCAGTGTTTCCATGAAGGGGGCCTGCCACTGGTGATCGTGTTGGAGCAGGTAATTCAGGTCGGTGGTGAATTGCTGTTGGAGCAGGGCGCGGGCTTCGCGGTCGGGCAGTTCTTGGTCGAACGTGTCGGCCATGGCCTTGGCGATAAATGTGACAAAGATCACTTCCTCGTCCTGCAAATGTTCATCGGCGTTCACTACCAGCAGCACCGGAAAAAAAGTGAGCAAAGTAATAAATTGCTCGCGGGGCAGGGCAGAACCCGCCTGCGGCTGATATTGGGCGTGCAGCCGCGAAATGGAGTCGTTGAGTTGGGTAGAGGCCATCGGTTGGGGGTTGGCACTGTGGCGAAATTGATGCAAATTTGCCGCAAAGTTTGGCGAAATTCAACAATGTACATGAAAAAGAATGTTGGCTGGTGGTTTGGTTGGGTCTGCTTTATGGCCACTTCCGCCTTTGCCCAAAACAGCCCCGCCCAGCCGGATCCGTTTTTGCCCTACCTGAATTTTTTGGTCACCGAGCACAATTTTGGGATCATCCAACCGGGCACAGTAGTGGAGTTCACTTTCAAATTTACGAACACGGGCAAAACCCCGCTTTTGCTCGCCAATGTGCGCACTACCTGCGGCTGCACGGCCATCGAATGGACGCGTACGCCCGTGGCCCCCGGTGAGCGGGGGTTCGTTACTGCTCGCTTCGATACCTCGGGCAAGTCGGGCCAGCAGCACAAAGTGATCACGGTGATTTCAAATGCGGCCAACGAGCAGCAACGGATTTTGATCCGCGCCAAAGTGGGGGCCAGCGCTCCCTGACCCTCGACGGTTTCATTTCCACTTTAGGCCCCGGCCCATGCCAAAAATCAGGTTTATCCTCAACCCCATTTCAGGTGGTGCAAACGCGGGCCGCCAGCGCCAAGCGCGGGTGTCGGCATTCATCCAGCGGCACCAGCTCGATGCTGAGATAGCCCTCACCCAATATCCCAAGCACGCGACCACGCTGGCCCAAGCCGCAGTGGCCGACGGTTATGAACTGGTGGTGGCCGTGGGGGGCGATGGCACGCTGAACGAGGTCGCCCAGGTCTTGGTGAACCAGCCAGTCGATTTCGGACTGGTTCCCAGTGGCTCCGGCAATGGTTTTGCCCGGCACTTGGGCCTCCCCCTCGATTTTGACCAAGCATTGGCCGTGCTTCTGCGCGGGCAGATCCAGCGCGTGGACTCGGCATTGGCCGGGGGAATCCCCTTTTTTAATGTTTTTGGTGCGGGGCTGGATGCAGAAATCGCCCAGCGGTTCAACCAGTCGCCCCAACGCGGGCCACTGCCATACTTCTGGTTGGGCTGGCAAACGTGGCGCAACTACCAGCCCCGAGTCTATGAGCTGGAACTGGACGGTCAAGCGGTTTATTCGTGCGAGGCTGCGCTGATCTGTGTGGCCAATATCTCCCAATATGGCAACAATGCCCAGATCGCACCGGGGGCCGATATCACCGATGGCCAGCTCGATGTGGTGGCCATTCAGCAGCCCAACTTTGGGGCATCGATCCAGTTGGCGCGGCGGCTGTTTGCGGGATCGCTGCTCCAGCACCCCCTAGTATGGCACCGGCGGGCATCGACAGTGCGGATCAGTCTGCCCAAGGGGGCCGCCGCCCACACCGATGGCGAACTCCACGACTTTGGCCAAACGGTGGAAATCAACTGTTTGCCCCAAAGCTTGCGTGTACGGGTGTGACCGGGCTATCGGTCGGGAGCATCGGTGCCCGGAAATTGCTTGGGGCCAACCACTTGCGGTTGTGCCAAGCCCTTTGCCAGCTTTGGCCAAAGGCCGTAAGCAACTGATGCGAGCGAATGGATTGACCAAATGCAAAATTCCCGGCCAGCAATGCGCCAGACCGGGAATGATTGCCCACCCAAAAGGGTTGTTTAGTCTGTCGCCGCGGTTTTATTGTCGCGGAAGGCCACAATGAACAGCACCAGCACAACGGCTGCAATGCCCGCTGGCACCAGCCAAATGCTGGCCCAGTCCTTGACCCCGTTGCTGGTGTACATGGCCGTCACTTTGCCCGCCAGGATGGACCCGATGAACATCCCGATCCCATACGTGGCCAGTGAGATCAGCCCTTGGGCCTGCGATTTGATCTTGGTTCCTGCTTTATTATCGGTATAAATTTGTCCTGTGACAAAGAAAAAGTCGAAGCACACTCCGTGCAGCAAGATCGCGACATAAAACATCCATTCGCCCCCGCCAGCATCGCCGTAAGCAAAGCAAGCAAAACGCACAATCCAAGCCACTAACCCAGTAACAAGCATCCATTTGACCCCCAAACGCACAAAAGCCAAGGGAATGAGCAACATAAAGAACACTTCGGAGGCTTGGCCGAGCGACATTTTATTTTCCACATTGGTCATGCCCGCGTCGGTGAGTGAGGGATTGGCCATTGCATAATAAAAAGAAAGCGGGATACAGATCAGGATCGAGGAGACAAAAAAGATGGCGAAAGAACGATCGCGGAACAGCACAAAAGCATCGGCCCCGATAATTTCGGCAAAACCGGTCGGGCCTTTGGCCGTGGGCGGCGTATCGGGCAAGAAGAAGGAAAAGAGCCCGAGCAGAACGGCCGATATCATCGCGATTTGGAAAATGGCCACCTGATCGCCCACGCCCCAGAAGCCCACAAGGTTGGTGACGGCGATCCACGCCACCGTGCCCATTACCCGGATGGCGGGAAACTCCTTTTCGGGGTTGTTCATTTGCCGCATGGAAATGGAACTGGTGAGCGAAATGCAGGGCGCAAAGCTGAGGCAATAAACTAGCATGACCCAATAAAATGTATCAGGATCTTTGACTTGGGTGAGCCAGAACAGCAGGGCCGCCCCCAGCAAATTGAGCACGCCCAGCACCTTTTGGGCCGCAAAATAGCGGTCGGCGATCATCCCGACAAAGAAGGGCGCAGCAATCATGGCCACCGAAAAGGCCGCGTAGGCACTGCCCACCTGATCGCCAGTGGCCGAAAGCTGGGTGAAAAGATATTTGCTCATTTGGCCATACCAAGCTCCCCAGACAAAGAACTGGAGGAACATCATGGCCGAAAGTTGAAACCGTAGTGTATTGTTCATGAGAGTAGTTTTCACTTTGACTGCCGGGCAAAGTAGGCAAAAACTGGGATAACTCAAATAATCGGCGGGGCAAAAAAGTAGTTAATTTCTTATTATCATTGCAGCCGTGGTTGTTATTGGCCATTTTTTATGATGCAAACCCTTCGTTTACAGTCCCATCCGGCATTGGCCGCCACTCAATTGCCCGAAAAAATCCTCCAATTTGGCACGGGGGTGCTGCTGCGTGGCCTTATCGACTATTACGTTGACAAAGCAAACCGCCAGCAACTTTTTAACGGGCGCGTGCTGGTGGTCAAATCCACGGCGGGCAGCGCCGCCGATTTTGAAGCGCAAGACAATCTCTATACCCAATGCCTGCGGGGGTATGAGCAAGGTCAATATGTAGAAGAAACAGTCATCAATACGGCCATTGCCCGGGTGTTGTCGGCCAACGATCACTGGGATGAGATAATGCTGGCGGCCAGCCGGCCCGAACTGGAAATCGTGGTCTCCAACACGACCGAAGTGGGCCTGCAATACGTGGAAGAGAGTATTTTTCAACGGCCGCCCACTTCGTTCCCCGCCAAACTGACCGCCGTGCTCTATGCCCGCTACCAACTGGGGGCCAAGGGGCTGGTCATTATTCCGACCGAACTGATTCCCGGCAATGGCCCGCTACTGGCTCAACTGGTGATCCAATTGGCCAACTTCAACCAACTTGGCAACGCCTTTATCGACTGGGTAAAACGGGAGAATATTTTTTGCAGTTCGCTGGTGGATCGGATAGTGCCCGGCACGCCCAAACCGGACGAACTGGCCCAGCAATGGACTCAACTGGGCTATGTGGATCGGCTGCTGATCCACTCGGAGGTCTATGGGTTGTGGGCTATCGAAGGTGATGAGCAGGTGGCCAAGGTCCTGTCGTTTGCCCAAGCGGATGCGGGGGTGGTCATTGCCCCGGACATTGCCCACTACCGCGAGCGCAAGCTCCGCCTGCTCAACGGCACGCACACCTTGAGCGTATGCCTCGGCTATCTCCGGGGGCACAATACCGTGCTGGAATGTATGCAAGACCCAGAAATGGCCGATTTTTTCCAGACGGTCATGGTCAAAGAAATTGTCCCCACCCTGCCTTCGGGCACGCCCGAGGGCAATTTAGCCTTTGCCAACGACGTATTGGATCGCTTTCGCAACCCCGCCATTGTACATTATTTGCTCAATATCACCTTGCAGGCCACCTCCAAGATGAAAATGCGGAATGTGCCCACCCTGTTGCGCCAAGTGGAAAAGTTTGGCCAAGTGCCGCCTTTTATGGCCAGGGGATTTGCGGCCTACCTGCGCTTCATGAAAGCAGAAACCCACGAAAATGGTCAATATTTTGGGCGGCGCGGCAGTGACACCTACCCGATCCGAGATGACAGTGCGGCCTATTTCCATACGGCATGGCGGGCCAACCCCGATCCGGCCGCGCTGGTGGCGGCCGTCGGATCCAATGACCAACTGTGGGGAACCGACTTGACCCTGCTCCCCGGCTTTTTGGGGCAAGTAACGGAAGAACTGCACGGCTTGATGGGTTGAGCGGCCCATTTTCATCGCAAGGTTCCTTTATCGTTAATTTATTGTTTATTTGCCCCATTTACAGGCTAAGCTGGAATCGTTAAACTTACTCGCTGCGTGATGACTTATTGTTTGGCAATCAAAGTAAAACAAGGTATTGTGGGCCTTGCCGACACCCGGCTCACTTCGGGAAATGAGTTTTCGGTTGCCAAAAAAATAACCATCCATCAGAATGGCCAGCGGCATTCCCTGTTCATCATGACCTCCGGGCTGCGCTCCGTGCGCGACAAAGCGATCACCTATTTCAACGAGGCGATCGAGGAGTCAAGCCAAAATTTCAGCAAACTGTACAAAGCCGTCAATGCTCTGGCCGAGCAGTTGCGGCGGGTGGCCCAAGAAGACCGGGCCGCCCTGCAAGAAGCGGGACTGCGGTTCAATCTCTACGCCATCATTGGTGGGCAGTTGGAACAAGACGCCGAACCCAAACTGTACCTGCTGTACCCCGAGGGCAACTGGGTGGAAGTGGGGGAAACTTCCCCCTTTTTTATCATTGGCAATTCGGGCTATGGCCGGCCCATTTTGGTTCGCACCATCGATTACAACCAGACTTCGCTGCCCTTTGCGGTCAAGGCCGGGTTTATGTCCTTCGATGCCACGCGGCTCTGTTGCAACGATGTTGATTACCCGGTGGATGTAGTTATGTATGCCCGGGACAGCTTTCACATTACCGAGCACCGGTTTGAGCGCCACCACTTTGAGCACATCTCCAACCAGTGGAACAAGGATTTGATCGGATCCATCCACCGGATGCCCGATGAGTGGATGAACTCCATGATGCAAAAATGGGAATCCGAACAATGGGCCAAGCAAGCCCTCCGAATGTCGGCCCCGGAATAAAGCGGCGGTGGAACCCAAAAACCGACAGGCGGGCAAAAATGGACAATCGGGAAGAATCCCGCCGCCGCTAACCGAAAAAAACACCGAATTTAATTTTGCCCAGCCGCACCCTCATCCCCACGACCAGTGAGCGGTTGAAAATTTGTCGACTATTTGGACAATGACAATCTTTTAAATGCTACTTTTATTTTTAAAGATAAATCAAGCGACTCTATCTGGCAAAGGCTCTACCAAAATACGATATTCCACTTCTTTGCTATTGTCGTTATCGTAACGATTATATCACAAAAAGTGATAAAAATCCATTGATTAGCCTATTAAAAAAACAGCATATCTTTTTATAAAATCCATCTCCCTATCTGTTAGCTTATGAAGAGCTTATGCAGATTTCGGATGTTTTTACTACTCAAATCTGTGAGATATTGCGGTTTAAGTTCTTATAAAATTTATATGAAATATTAATTTTAACATACAAAAAACCACGGAATTACCTGTAATTGATATTACACGAACCATTTGAAATTCCGAAGGAATATAATGACTGTAGAGGAATACTCATCTCAGCATAAAACCCTGAAAGGACGTGATCCGTTCGGGATTTTTTTGGCATCATGACTACCTTATTTTCTGTCGTCATTTTAGCCCTTCAGACTTTTACGTAATCGGGGCACACCATTGAAGGAACCGCTTTTGTTTAATTGAGCACCTCGATTTTGGTGACAAAATATTTGGTCTCGCCGCGCCACGAAAACTGAAAAAATTTCTCTTCGTAGTGAATTGTCACTCGCTTGTTGTCGCGCATGGCTTGCTCGATTTGCTTGATGAGGCTTTCGCGGCCGCCATCCACGGAGAACTCCCAGACGCTGGTCACCCCGCCTAAACTGTTGGGGTTGGACGAGATGCCCTCCACGTTCAGTTGGCCCTCGTGGGTTTTGAAAAAGATCCCTTTCTTGCTCACTTTGATGATCCGTCCCATGCGTTCGCCCTCGCTGTAGCTGGCACTGTAAGAAAACCAGCCCGCCAGCCCCAACAGCGCAACCACGATTACCAGAAAAATAAGGGTAAATTTTTTGAATTTTGTCATGACCTGATGAAGATGAAAGTGTGTGATCGGCGTGCAAAAGCCGTTTTCTGTTTCCAAAATTAAAGATACACCAATTGTGGCGGACTGACCAACATTAGGCGAATGGCCCGATTTGGAGATGGCCAGGCGGCCCACCTCGTTGGTTTGGCCAGCCGGACTTGATTACGGTCCAAGTTGCTTTCAAAAAAGAGACCGCAAGACCCGGCGAAAGGTAGTTTCTCAATGATTCACTTAAATTGCGGTTTGGTATCAATCTAACTGCCATTGGTCATGAACATTTTTAAACGTATTGCCATGTTGGCCTTAGTCGGGCTGGTCTGGGCCTGTGGCGGCGAACAAAGCCGGCAGACCGAGGCCCAAACGAGCGACTCGCCGGCCCAAGAAGCCACGCCGGCCTCCACCCCTATTCAGGACGGCCTGCCCGCCGAACCATTGGCCGCCGATGTGGAGCGCACCCTCAAGGCCCAACTGGGCGAGGCTTCAATGGCCTACATCAACCAACTGCGCACAGTGTTCAGGAATGCGAGCACGGCCCAACAAATGGCTGAAGTCTATTTTATGGCCGATTCGGTGCGGGGGATGTTCCGCACTGCCACCGCGCCCAAATCGGATGGGGTGTACCCGGATCCGTCCACGATTGAGAAAGAATGGGCTTGGCTGGAGCAAGCTGTGCCCTTTATGCGGGTGCGCCAGTTGTGCAGCGAGTGCGGGGCGGAGCCTTACCTCAACTTACTGGCGCTGAGTGCCAAAGCCCAACAAACGCCCGAAACGTCGGATGACCTGTTTTTTGAAGCCCTCCAAGCCGCCTACCAGCCCGGTTATGAAGATCCAGATTTGCAGGTTTTTTTGCCCGATGGGCCAACTGTGTGCACCGTCGTGCTAGATGGCTGCGATCTGTGTGGCTACCATCGCTTGGGCGACGGCGTGACCACCGCTATTTTGCAGAAAATTGATCGGGCCAAGGCCAGCCCGATTTTTGCCAAGCCCTTGGCCGAGTTGATGGAGGAAGCAGTGCCCAACGACTACTTTACCCACTTCGGTAGCAACAAAGCCGAAGTGGCCAAAGAGTTGGAAGCCCTATTGCGGGGCAGCCAATTATTGCCCGCCCAGAAACAGCGATTGGAAAATCTCAAAGTCAAACTCAACACCCAAAAAGATCTCCAGTTTGGTTGCAAAAAGCCTGGCAAGTGCCAATATAATGTTTAGTTAGCAAGATCTCGCTCATTAGGGAACTACGGTGAAGATGATTTATACCTTTTCCCAGAAAAAATCAACTTCACCCTGTTGCTCCATGTTCAGGGTGGCTAGTGGGCTGTCCCACTTCACTTTTGGGACTGCCCGACGCAAAAAGGCCACTGGATGGTGTATCCAGTGGCCTTCGGTTCAAATGGCTTTCGCCCACTATTTGGCTTTCACCATGAAGGATACTTGCATGTTTTCCCACATAAAATCAACGTTTCCCTTGGCACCTACCGCAAATGCCAGTTGCTCATTGAATTTAGCTGATTTTTTTGGCTTGACATTGACGCGCAGCACATCTTGGTCTTGCTTGTACTGATACGCGCCCCATTGCCCGGCATCTTTGTTGAAAACAATGGTCCATTCTTTTTCGCCGGGGATGGTCAACAGGGCATATTTGCCCGCCGCCAATTCTTTGCCTTCCACCATGATCGCTTTGTCGGTCTCAAAGGTAGTGGCACCGTTGGCCCCGGTGCGCCATACTTTGCCCATTGGCACTAGTTCACCCCATACTTTGCGCCCTTTTACCGAAGGACTGCTGTAATCAATCTTAATTTTGGCTGTGCCAACAGTGGCCGAGGCAGTGGCAGCAGGGCTGGCGGGTTTGGCCTTGTCTTGAGCGAGGGCATTGGCCGACAACAACACAAAAACTGCCACTAACATTGCAGCAGTGTGAAAAATGCTTTTGTTTTGTTTCATGATATTAATCGAGGATTTAGATATGGACTAAATTACAGCTTTAGTCCAAAACCTTGTGAGTTTTTCAACTTTTTTAACATTCCAGCTACCCGATGAAGCACCGCCATTTGTTTAAGAAAATATCATTTTTGATCTTATTGGCGGCCCTCGTTTCGGCTTTTGCATTTGGCCGATCAGAGGTCAATGATTTTGAGCTAATTAGTGTAATACCGCAGTTGGTCGTGCGCGACGTGGCATCGGCGGCTACTTTTTACCAAGAAAGATTGGGCTTTGAAATTTTGCAACGAGAGAAAGAAAATGATGTAATGAACTACGCATTACTTCGATCGGGCAATATAATGATCGCATTTCAAACCGATCGCAAATTGCGCGAAGATTTTCCGGGCCTTCGTCCTAGTAAACCAACCAATAATGTCAATCTTATTTTTAGATCTAACAACGTCAAAGCCATTTATGACAAAGTAAAGGGACGCACGGAGATTATCAAGGAATTGCAGACCACTTTTTATGGCGCCAGTGAATTTTCCCTGCGCGACCCCAACGGGTACATTTTGACGTTTGCCCAACTGGCCGACTAGCTAAATCGTGCGGTTATGCTTTGCAGTTGCCAGTTGGCGACCAAGTATGCCGGAGCCGCCAATGCGCCTTGGTTCACTTTTCCTTGTGCGGTGGGTACGCTAAATGGACGAGTTTGCTGCCGTTATTACCAAATTTGGGCCTCATTGTGCGCCGATTCACCAAAAAGGTTCATTAACTACTTGCGCAAGACATTCATCAATTTGTTATTTACCAAACCCAATTTGCCAGCATGAAAAAAAAGAAGTTTGTTTTCCGATTATTAATGTTGTTGACGGGCTTGGGGTGGCACAGTGTTGCCCCGGCCCAAACCAGTTATGCCGAATTTGGCCAACTTTCAACCCGACTGGCCAAGCTCAAAACCCAATATGCCGCTCTGGCCGATGTGCGTTCGCTCGGCAAGACCGAAACTGGCAAGGATGTATGGCTCGTGACATTGGGCAAGGGCGATCCCAAGGGCAAGCCAGCCATTGCCATAGTGGCCGGAGTGGAAGGTTCGCATTTGGCCGGCACTGAATTGGCCGTCCAACTGGCCGAAAAACTATTGGCCAATGCGGGCAAGGACAGTATTGCCAAACTGCTCGAAACCAAGACCATCTACGTTATTCCGTTGGTCAATCCTGATGCAGCCGGCCAGTTTTTTGCCAAGCTCAAATATGAGCGCAGCGGCAACGCCAAGCCCACCGACGAGGATCGGGATGGGAAACTGGATGAAGATGGCTTCGAGGATTTGAACGGCGACGGCCTGATCACCTACGTGCGGGTGGAGGATCCGACGGGCACCCACAAGATCCATGACAAAGAAGCCCGAGTGCTGGTCAAAGCCGACCCCGCCAAGGGCGAACGGGGCAAATACCTGTATTTCAGCGAAGGAATTGACAACGACAAGGACGGTAAATTCAACGAGGACGGCCCGGGCGGAGTGGTGATCAACAAAAATTTCACTTTCGATTATCCGTTTTTCACCCCAGGATCGGGCGAGTTCCCAGTGTCGGAACCCGAAAACCGGGCTTTGCTGGATTTCTTGTACAGTTCGCTCAATATCTATGCGGTTTTTACCTTCGGCCCGGCCAACAATTTATCCGAACCGATCAAATTTGATCGCCAAAAAACCAGCAAACGCATTATTACTGGTTGGCTAGAAAAAGATGCCAGCGTGAACGAACAAGTGAGCAAGCTCTACACCCAAGCTGGGCTGAAAGATGCCCCGGCCATGCCGGCCCAGAAAGGTGATTTTTTTCAAACCGCCTATTTTCATTACGGCCGCTTGAGTTTCAGCACTCCCGGCTGGTGGCTGCCCAAGGATACGGCCAAGGTGCAATTGGACAACGACGAGGCCAAACTGATCCAATGGGCCACCAACAATAAGATCCCCAATGCTTTTGTGGAATGGACTACCATCCAGCACCCCGATTTTCCGGGCCAGAAAGCTGAAGTTGGTGGCATTGCGCCGTTTGCCAAACTGAACCCACCAGTCGAGCTGCTCGGCCCGGTTGCAGACAAGCACTTGAAATTCATGACCAATTTTGCCATGCTGATGCCCGGGTTAGAACTGGTCAACCTCAAAACGGAAGCAGTTTCCAACGGGGTGACGCGCATCACGGCCGATCTGCACAATACTGGGCTGCTGCCCACCGTGGCCGAAATCGGTGAGCGGGTGCAGTATGTGGACCAGTTGAAAGTTGAGATCAAGCTGGGTTCGGGCCAGGCCCTGCTCACCGGCCGCAAGGTGCAACTCTTGGACAAGGCCATTGAAGGCAACGGTAAAATCCAACTTTCGTGGTTGGTCAGTGGCGCGGGCAGTGCCTCCATCGAAGTGGGCAACGCCACCGCCGGGCGCACGAGCCAGCGCGTTACGCTAAAATAAAAACCTCATAATCAGTCGATATATTCAACTTTTGGCCTTATTTTCAAATGAAAAAAATAGTATTCATGGCGCTTTTGCTCGGGGCCGCAGTTGGTTCGGCCAAAGCCCAAATCAAGGAAATCGGCTTGCATGCCATTGGCACGCCCCACAACCCCAAAGTACAAATGGCGTGGAACCGCTATTATAACTATGCCCAAATCACCGATTTCTGCAAAAGGCTCCAAGCTGCCTACCCAGATTTGGTGCGGGTGGAATCCATCGGCAAATCAGTGCAGGGCAAGGATCTTTGGCTGCTGACCATCACCGATTTCAAGGTGGGCCAGCCCGAAAACAAGCCCGCTTTTTATGCCGACGCCAACATCCATTCCAATGAATTGCAGGGGAGTGAAATGCTGATGTACAAGGCATGGTACTTGGCCGAGAGCTTTGCCAGCGTCAAATTCGTGAAGGAACTGCTGGCCGACAAGACGTTCTACATCCTGCCCACGCTCAACCCCGATGCCCGCGACCATTTTATCAACGAACTGAACACCACCAACTCTCCCCGCTCCGGCTTGATGCCCGTGGATGATGACGGCGACGGCCAAATTGACGAAGACAGCTTCGATGACCTCAACGGGGATGGCGAAATTACCTTCATGCGCCGCAAAACCCCGTATGGCCGCCTCAAAGTGGATCCCAATGATCCGCACCGGATGATCCCTGCCAAAGCCGATGAGTTGGGCGATTACGAAATGCTTGGTTATGAAGGGCTTGACAACGATGGTGATGGACAGGTCAACGAAGATCGCCCGGGCAGCTACGACCCCAACCGCGATTGGGGCTGGAACTGGCAACCCGATTACATCCAGAACGGTGCACTCAAATACCCATTTTCACTGCCCGAAACCCGCGCGGTGATGGAATTTGTGACCAAGCACCCCAACATTGCCGGGGCGCAATCCTACCACAACTTCGGTGGGATGTTTCTCCGGGGACCGGGTGCCGAGGAAGATGTCATTTATTATAACCAACAGGACGTAGCCGTTTATGACGTGATCGGCAAATTGGGCGAAAAACTTATCCCGGGCTATAATTACTACACCCTCTACAAAGATCTCTACACGGTGTATGGGGGCGAAATCGACTGGCTGAGTAGCAGCCGGGGCATCTTCACCTTCTCCAATGAATTGATGACCAACTATCTGCTTTTCAATGCCAAGCCCAACAACGAAAGCCGGGGACAGGACAACCAAGCCTACGAGGCGGATAAGTACCTCATGTTCGGCGATGCCTTCGTTGAGTGGACGGCCTTCAAGCATCCGCAGTATGGCGATATTGAGGTGGGCGGTTTCAAGAAAAATTACGTCCGCAACCACCCCGGCTTTTTGTTGGAATACGACGGCCACCGGAACTTGGCCTTCACCATGTACCACGCTTACCAAATGCCCAAGTTGGCGGTTCAAAAGGTGGTCAAGCAATCCTTGGGCAATGGCCTCACCCAAGTAACGGCCACGGTGCTCAACTCGCGGATCATCCCCACCCACTCCAGTCATGACCTCAAGTTCAAGATTGAGCGGCCAGACTTCATCACGCTCAAGGGAGCGGAAGTGGCGGCGGGAATGGTAATGGAAAATTTGGATTTCAACGTGGGGCGGGAGCAAAAGACCAGCCCAGCCGTCATTGAGGTGGCCAATGTACCAGGCATGGGCGTAGTTCACGTCCGCTGGATTGTGAAAGGCAACCCGAGCAACTACACCATTGAGATCAACAGCCGCAAAGGGGGAGTGGTGACCCAAAGTGGCGCGTTTTAGGCTTGATTGACCCCCCGAGGCGAAACAATAGTGGCAACCCCCAATGTTGCCGCTATTGTTTTTTTGGTTCAAATAGCTAGCTGATCGATAGGACAATTGCAGATTTTAAACTGCTTAAAGTTATATTTTGGGGAAAGAAAAAATCTTTAAACGATGGTATTTCAAATAGTTGGATTCAAACAACCAATCGACACAATGCCCACTTGCAGTATATGATCCGGCTCGCTTATTCTGACCGTTACACTTTGCAATTGCCGGAGGGCCATCGGTTTCCGATTGCCAAGTACGGTTTGGTGCACGATCAGCTCCGCTATGAGGGGACGGCCAGTGAACCGCACTTTGTGGATCCGGGGCTTTGTGCCGAGGACGACGTGCTGCGTATCCATACCCCGGCGTATTATGCCCGGGTGCGCGACCAGCAACTGAGCCCCACCGAGGTGCGCCGCTTGGGCCTGCCCCAAAGCGAACGGCTCTTCCTCCGATCCCTCAGCAGTGCCAGCGGCACATTGCAAATGGCCCTGAGTGCGCTCCAGTACGGGATCGGGATGAACTTGGCCGGCGGCACCCACCACGCATTCGCCGACCGGGGCGAGGGCTTTTGTGTGTTCAACGACATCGCCATTGCTGCCGCCCACCTGCTGCACCACGGCTTGGCCAAGCAAGTGCTGGTGGTGGATCTGGATGTCCACCAAGGCAACGGCACCGCCCAGATTTTTCGTGATGAGCCCCGGGTGTTCACATTCAGTATGCACGGGCGCGACAACTACCCGTTGCACAAGGAACAATCAGACTTGGACATCCCGCTGCCGCCCTTTACCGGCGATGAGCAGTATTTGGCCCTCTTGCGTCAGCACCTGCCCGCGCTCATCCAGCGGGTAAAGCCTGACGTCATCTTCTTTCAGGCCGGTGTAGATGTGCTGGCCACTGATCGGTTGGGCAAATTGGGATTGTCCCGGGCGGGTTGCAAAACCCGTGACGAGGTGGTGCTTTCCACTTGCCAGCAGCACCAAATCCCGATAGTTACTTGCTTGGGCGGCGGCTACTCGGCGCGCCTGATGGATCTGGTCGAGGCCCATTGCAACACTTTCCGGGTGGCATTTTCCTTGTTTTCCTAAACCAGCCTCATCGTTTTTGGGCAAAGAGCCATGGCAGCAGACCGGGCTCTTTGTAAGCCGGCACCCAACTGGCGTGGTTTTCTTCGGGATATTCCGTGTATTTGGGCTTGGCCCCGGCCGCTTCCAGCGCCTTGATCATTTCGCGGGAGCGAGCCACCGGGACCACCACATCCTTGGCCCCATGAAAATTCCAGATCGGCACTTTTTTGGCCAGGACAGCCTTGGCTGGGTCGCCACCGCCACAAATGGGCACCGCCGCCGCAAATTTTTTCGGATAGCGGGTGATCGCATCCCAAGTGCCATACCCCCCCATGGACAAACCAGTGATGTACAACCGTTTTGGGTCAATGCGATAGGCTTTGGCCAGTTCATCGATCAGTTCCAGCGTGATGGCAAAGGAGCGAGCGGGCAGTTGGGCTTGGGCATTGTTGCCTTTCCGCCAGTCCATGTTGGCCCAGTCCAGCCCGGTGGGGCACTGGGGAGCCAGCACAAAGCAAGGATACTGATCAAGGTTGGCGGGTTCGGTAAACAGATAAGCGCCATGCACCAGTTGTTTGGTATTGTCATTGCCCCGCTCGCCCGCCCCGTGCAGGAACAGGACGAGGGGATATTTTTGGTCCGGTTGGTAATTTTTGGGTTTGAGCAACCGGTAGCGCAGCGTATCGCCGAGCGGGCTGCGATAGGTCAATTTCTCATACAGCGAGTCCACCCGCGCCGACTGGGCATGGGCGAAAGTACTAAGCAAGGCACAAGCTAAACTTAAGGCCCAAATGTGCCAAACAGACGGCGAATGGTGGTTTTTTCTCATGGTTGATAGCTTACAAGTCCCGTCCATGGACAGTGATCGGGCCGCTAAGGAGACAAATTAGGGTGATTTTATTGAAAATTTTAAGACAATGGTATCAACATCATCAATTGATCCACCTGAACTAAATTTTGGCAGAAAATAAAAGACTTTGATTCAAATAATGCGCCAAAAGCGCTAAATACGAAGTCTGCTACGGTACTTTTTTACAAAGTTACCTAATATTTCTACTAATATGAAGCTTTTAACCGGCGAAAGTTTTGGTGTGCTAGCCTTTTGAAAATCCAGCAGTTTTTTGTTTTGCCATAAAAGTATTGCATTGGGAGCATGGAATTGGTCAAGGATCCCTATCAGCGGTTGCGCGAGGTTCAAGATAAGCAGCAGCATGACCATGTAAAGATTGCCGCACGCTGACGTATTCGGGTAAAAGCCCTCAGGACATCGCCACGTGCCGGCATAGATGGGGTGGCAAACGGTGGCCATTATCATACGAAGTTTAAGGTTTTTGCAACTTACTTGTCCGATCACAGGCCTACCAGTGTGCACCGACCGAAGCCCAAAGAGGTTTGGTGACCGAACGGGAAACCAACCCGTACCAGACCAAGCAAAGAAATCTGGGCTCACATGCGGAAATGAGTGGCTTGGCATGAATTATGAGCACGGACACCGTGTAAGGTGCCTCAAAATAGTATCTTATAATTTACGTGTGTTGTTCCAGTTCACTCTTGGACTAATTACATTTGTTGGCAGTTATTCTGGGAGTTTAGATGAGCAGCCAAATTGGGAGTCGGCACCTCGGCGATTTTCTCTATGGCGGATGTGGTACACCAAGAGATTTTAGGAAAAGGACTTCGGCCCCTTTTCCGACATGGTTGGCCTTTCCTCTTGCTCCTCAAAAGGGTTCCTGTTTTTTGTTCAGAGAGTCTAATTTTTATCATCTGGTTTATAGATTTACCCAAAAATAAAATTTATTCTACAAAGTATTGCGATCGTACCCATTCACAATACAATCAGTAGCAAATATTTACACTTTATACTTTAAATTCGTTAAGGCATGGAAAAGCCAACAAATCTGAACCCTTTCGAGCAGAAATATGTTGCGAGCCCAAATGGAAATGAGCTTCACCACTTAGAGCAAACTATTCCTTTAGAGGAGTTTTTAAAACTTAGGCAGGAACTCCTTGAAAAACAGGCTTCTATGGAAAATCGTCTTTGGATAGATTCTAGTTTAGGGCGGTTTGATGATATTTTGCGGCTTAATTTTAACAACACACTTGAGAGTTTTTCTGATAATATCATTCAGCATATTTGTCAAGTGCTTCGTGCCGTGCATGGTGCTTTTTTTATTATCGAAGATAACACCATCGAGGCAATGGGCGGCTATGCTTGTACCATAGAAACGATGGCAGTCAGCCGGTTCAAAATTGGTGAAGGCATTATCGGGCAGGCGGTCAAATCTAAGGAAATGCTCACGTTTGAGAACTTAGAAACACGCTTAGATTCATCTTTGGGGCGTTTGGTAGCATCTTGTTTGACAGTATTTCCACTCATTTTTAACCAAGAAGTATATGGAGCTATTGAGCTTACAACACTTAAAAAGTTGGAAGAAAAAGAAGTAGAGCTGTTGAATCGAATATGCAGAAATACAGCATCTTTCTTACAAAGTTTTATTAGTAATAGGCAAACAAAGCAACTTTTGGAAGCAACACAACAGCAAACCGAAGAGCTACGCACCCAAGAAGAGGAGTTACGCCAAAGCATGGAAGAATTGCAAACCCTACAAGAGGAAGCTATTCGCAAAAATATAGAGCTTGACGGATTTGTAAAAGCAATCAATAGCACGTTGGCCACTATAGAGTTTGACATGAACGGGAGGATACGCAATGCCAATACTAAATTTCTTTCATTGATGGGATATGCACTCGACGAGGTATTGGGATTGTATCATAGCACATTTGTCAGTACTGAATATGCCAAATCAGAAGAATACAAAAAGTTTTGGGAAAATTTGAACAAAGGGCTGGTGCAAACCAGTTCAGACTTTAAGAGATTTACCAAAAGCGGCGAAGTCGTTTGGTTAAGTGCCACTTACACGCCTATTTTGGATACAAATGGTGTCCCTTTCAAAGTCTTAAAACTAGCACTTGACAACACCGCGAGCAAGCTACAGTTTTTGGACACAAAGTGGCAGATGGAGGCGATTAACAAATCTTTTGCAGTTATTGAGTTTGACTTGGACAGCACTATCCGTACTGCCAATGAAAATTTTCTGAACACGATTGGTTATAGATTGGACGAAGTCAAAGGGCAAAAACATAGGATGTTTGTTGCTAAAGAAAATCAAAATGAGGCATACCAACACTTGTGGGACAGTTTGAGGGAAGGAAAGTTTCAGGCCGGAGAGTTTCCAAGAGTTAGCAAGACAGGGAAAGAAATTTGGATAAATGGTAGTTATAACCCCATTTTCAATGCCGAAGGCAAACCCTACAAAATAGTAAAATATGTGAGTGATGTCACTAAACAAAAGGCGTTCAAGCGCGAAATGGAGCAATATATCGAGTTTTTCCACGAAAATAACCCGATTTTGGAGTTGGACTTGAAAGGAAGTATATTATTCATCAATGATTCGGCGAAAATACTTTTGGAGATTCCTTCGGAAAGCCTTGTGCCCAAAACTTTTGATGAACTATTGGCAAATACCCACGGCATTTATTTTCAGCAGATCCAAGAAGAATTGTTAAAAAATAAAACCACGAAATTAGTACTTACAAGTCTTACCAAATCTTCGTTGCGATTGGCATGTATGTTTGCTTTGATAGAGGACTTATCGGGTAAGCCGTTGAAAATTGCAATGTTGGTGAAATAAATTTGACAGCAAAAACGGGTGAAAGTGAGATGAAAACCCTGCAAGAAAAGACAGTAAAAGTAATTGTTAATTTTGCCACTTTGGATCAGAAAAATGGACATCCTGCACAACCAGTGCCTGACTCTTCCGTACAGTACGAGTCATTTTCTTATTTTGCTGACATCATGCGTTGGGAAGAAAATGAAAATCTCACCTCTTGGACAGAGCGATTGTTGATTCATTTGGTGAGGTACCTCAAAGGAGTGCAAGGTGCAATTTATACTGCTGACAATCAAAAACAAACCCTGCAGTTTGCGGGCGGCTTTGCCTTGGAACAAATTACCAATCTCAAGCACGAAATCAAATTTGGTGATGGTATCGTAGGGCAGGTAGCGAAAAGTCAAGAAAAATTTACCATTCACGACCCTAAGCGATTCAAAGCAAGCAGTAGTAAGCCTTTTCTTAATATTGCAGGTGTTTTGGTTGTCCCGCTTGTCTATAACTACATCACGCGCGGTGTTTTAGAAGTTACCTTCACCAAAGCACCAGAAAATACCTCTGTCCAAATCGTAGAAACATTAGCAGAA
>JBBQXF010000014.1:0-54623 GCA_038209965.1 Cytophagales bacterium
CACCAGCCACTTTGGGCCGGCCCAACCCGACCACTGAAATGCCCCCACATTTGCCTATGACCAGAAGGGTGACGCATCAGTTTGTCCCTGCTTCTCCGCCCCCGATTTCTCATTGTTTGAGATAAACAAAATTTCTTAGTAGTTTTAAGATGAAATTGGCAAACCGAGGGAAGGTGGGCCAAAAGCCAATCCACTTTAGTTTTTTTAAGCCACAGCAACATGAAAATCAATCACTGTTCCCCTCTCCTTTTGGTAGTCCTGCTGGCCGTCATTGCTGGCTGCGCCGCGCCCCCCCAAAGCCATGAGGCCTCCGTTAGCGACACCTTGGTCACCACCAAGATTGCATTGCCCGCTTCGACGGCCCAAATCCCCATTGATACCATATTCAGTGAAATTTCATGGATCGGGACCAAGCCCACTGGCCAACATTTTGGGGTGTTCAAGATAAAAAGTGGTTTCATTGCCCTCGACGGTGACCAAGTAAAGGGCGGCTCGCTGGAAATCAGCATAGCCTCCATGAAGGTGAACAATATCAATGATGCCTCGCCCGACCACAGTAAATTTATTCGCCACATGATGAGCGAAGATTTTTTTGACGTGGCGAAATTTCCAATGGCCCAGTTTGAAATCCTGAGTGTGGAACCTTATGTGGCGGCTTCAGATGGCAATGCCCCGATGGTCAAAGGGCCCAATACAGTGACTGATCCCACCCACAGCATCACTGGTAATTTGACCTTGAAAGAAGCGACAAAAACGGTGACCTTTCCGGCCAAAATCACCATCGCAAATGGCCGGGTAGAAGCAATGGCCAAGTTCAATATAGACCGCACCACTTGGAACATGAGCTACCGGGCTGAGGGAAGCATAGAAGACAATTTTATTAACAATACAGTAAACTTGGGGTTTGTCCTGCGCACGCTGATCCCAGCCCAATGAGTCGGCCCCTACAACCGCACCCCTACCAAGGTGATGTCATCGCGTTGGGGGGCGTTGTCCATGTAGGTTTGGAGGGCTTGGTAAAGGTTGTCCCGCTGGTGGGGCAAGCTACCGGTGAGGAAGGGCACCAGCGCTTGTTGTAAGCCAGCTTGGGAGAATTTCTCCATTTGAGCGTTGGCTTGGTCGGTCAGCCCATCGGTGTGGAGATAAAGAGAATCGCCTTTGTCCAACCTGATCTGGTGCTCGGTGAACGCTAGAGTGAATTTTTTGCGGTAGCCACCCCCCAGCGATTGGCGGTCGCCCCGGATCTCTTTCAGTTCCCCACTGTTGGCCCGGTGGTAGATGAGGGGGCGTTTGGCCCCAGCAAACCGGACTTGGAAACCGCCATTGGACGGCTCCACCACGCACAGGGCCACATCCATGCTGTCATCATTTAGGGTGTGCTCTTGCTGGAGCGTGCGCCCCAAACGCACGTTCATGCCGTTTAGAATAGCGGCCGGGGACAATTCCCCTTGGTTTTTTTGGATTTCCTCCCCCAACATATTGAAAGCAATGAGCGACATGAACGCGCCCGGCACTCCGTGCCCAGTACAATCTACCACAGCCAGCACCAGCCGGTCACCGACTTGGCTGCACCAATAGATATCGCCCGAAACAATGTCTTTGGGCATAAAAATGACCATGTGGTCACTAAACATCGTGCGAAAAGTATCAGTGGTCGGCAAAATAGCGGTTTGAATGGACTCCGCGTAGCGTACCCCCGTGGTGATCAAGTAATTTTGCCGTTCAATCTCACTCTTTTGCTGCTTGATTTCTTCGTAAGCATTTTCCAAATAATGGTTTTTTTCTTCAATGAAATCGCGCTGGATCGAGATTTCTTTCTTTTGTAATTGAATTTCCCGCAGGTTTTCTTCCAGCAAAATAGTGGTTTTGGTCAATTGGTTCTTCTGGGCCCGAAACTTGTTGGCCACCCAAAAACCAACCCCGGCCAGTAGAAAAAGTGAAAGAGCTATTCCGACCAGCACCACTAGTTCGCGCTTGAATTCGGCACTCATCGCATCTTTTTCCGCTTCAATGGTTTGGATTTTCTCGTTTGCGGCTGTGCTGAGCGAGTCAGTCAGGTCGCGGCGCATCCGATCAATGACCGCAATGACCCGCTCTTGAGCAGCTTCATAAGCCAACCCATTGGCAATCAATTGGCTCTGCACTTGGTTCAGCGATTTCTCCAGTTCCTTTTTCTCGGGTGCAGTCAACACACTACCCTGCAACTGTCCTTCAATTTGCCGCATTTTGTCCTCCAACTGGCCATTTTGTTCTTCCAATTGCTGTTTTTCAAGCTCCAATTGGTTGAGTGCCACCCCAAAGTTTTTCTGGTAATCCAACCCAGCTCTCTTTTCAGCCACTGGTTCACTGTTCCCTTGCCGGATATCATCTTCTTGGGTTGGCTGGTTGGTTTCTCGATCCGGTTGAGTCGGTTCATTTTTAGCCCTGGCCTCTAAATAGAGCGACAAGCGTTGATTATTCACCGTATAATATTTGCTATCGATCAGGTAACCATCGGCCTCGATTTTGGCTTGCTGGTTCACCCCTTTACCGGCCGAAAACTCAACCATGCCATTCTCGTTGGTTAGATAAGATTGGCCATTAATCGTTATTTTAATCCTCTTGGCTTTGTCATTTCCCACAAAAACCTCGATTTCTTGCACCCATTCGGCGTCGGTCTTTGCTTTAAGGCTAATGGAAACGAAGTTTTCCGCTACCCGATAAGAAAAACTTTCCCTGCCGACCTTTTGACCATTGATCACAAAAATTGTGAGGTGGCCAACCGCCACATCCTTGGGCAACACCAGCCGGAAATTACCTTCCGGATCAGTGGTGGTGGTTTCATTGAAATCGTTTAGAGAAATGTTGGCCCCAGCCAATGGCTTGCCATCTGATCCAACCACTTGGCCCGCCAACTGGCGTTCTCCCTTCTGGGCCAACGCTTGGCCTGGCTGGCCGGCGGTCAGCCAAAACAATAAAGGGAGCATTAAAAAACAAAAAGCTTTCATATACGCGGGATTACTACCAATATAAAGCCACATTATTGGATAAAATTAAGAAAGACTAATATCAAGGTAAGATTCATGAATAAAATAGCAGAAATATAATACGCCATTATTCTTGAGCATTCTATTTATAATCACGGAAAAACATCTCCCACACACTTTTGGTCGGTCTTTAGGGTAAGTAATATTTATAAAAAAATTTAATCTCACCAAAAAAAGTACTTCCATCCTACTTTTAAATGACTTTGGAATGAACCTTGTAAATTGCAATATTCATAGTGAGTTTAAAGTAAAAGCAACAAGGCAGCAGCGGGCCTTATCCGGCTATAAAAAATCATAACCCTAACAATAATGGTCAAACTGTTTACTTCAACCTGTTTTCTGGCATTTATCCTGACAGGTTCGTTAAAAGCCCAAGAGAATGATGCTCTGGCATACTACGTGGAAGCCGCCAATCTGCGCAAGGCCGCCCAGTTTCAACAAGCGATCGCCAAGTATGAGCTGGCAATCTTGAAAGATCCCAATAATATCAATTTTATTTACGAAAAGGCTCATTGCGAATTTCAGGCCAAACAAAATGGCCCCGCCCTGCAGACCCTTAATAGAGTTGTCAAGTTGCAAAAAGACTTTGTGCCAGCCTATGTGTTGATGGCCCGGATTTCACAATCGGCCAATCAAGACTCACGAGTGGCGGAATGTTACGAAAAAGCCGCCCATTTTGAAAAGGATGTGCAGCGGAAAGCCGATTACTTGATGATTTCCATGCGCCGCTTGCTCCAAATCCGCAATATAAAAGAAGCGTACCGCCAAGCCAAAGAGATTTGCACCCTAGTGCCCAATGACACCTTAGCGGCCTATGCCTATGCCCGGATTTGCAACGCCTATGACAAACCAGCCGAAGCCCGCAGTGCAATGGCCAAGGTGGTAGAGCAATTACAGCACTCGCGGCCCGAGACCAAGGCCAAATACTACTATGAACTGGGGGTTGCTTGCTACACGCTGAAGGATTTTCCAGCGGCCAATCAATACTTCAGCCAAGCCAATTATGGCCCCTACCGCAACAAAGTTGAGCGATTTTCGGCCAAATATTTCAGTAGTGTCGCTTTGGCCTATTTCAAGATCCACGAAGATTCACTCACTCAAGTTTACATTGCCAAAGCCAACGAAATAGAACGTGGTTACGCGGTGGCCCACCTGCTGGCAGCCCAAATGGCCAAACGCCGCAACGTGCAGGCCGAAGCCCTCCCCTATTTGATCAAAATTGCCGACTTAGAACAAATTACTGTTAAAAAGAAGACTGCCATGTTTGAGGTTGCTGAAACCCAGCTCCAGCTTGGTGCTTGGGCTGAATGCATGGCCACTGCCGACCGGATTTTTGCCCTAGACAACCGCGAGTTCCAAGCCTTATATGTCAAGAACTTAGCCCTCTATTGCCAAGGAAAATACAAGGAGTTGGTTCCCGCGATCCATGCCCAGCTTAAGCTCAGCATGAGCCAGCCAATGAACGCCCAATTTAATTTTCTGTTGGGCATGGCCGCCCGGAAATCAGGTGCAAATGCCGTGGCCCAAGCCGCATTCAAAGCAACTTTGCCCAGTTCGTTGGGCAACGCCGCCCAGATCGAGCTGCAGGCCCTCAACAACTTAGCCAACGATATTATCAGCGAAATATAGCCCTGAACAGCCCATTTAAGATCAAATCGGGGAAGTACTTGTCCGGGGCGAACTGATCCACTTCGGTGGAACGGGTGTATGCCGATGGCGGAGGAACCAAATGGCTGCACGCGGTTTGCAATACACTGTCCACCTATCCTTTTGTCAGCGAAGACCGGCAGCGGCAGGGCACGTTCGGCGGACGTTTCCCTTCTTTCCATGTTCACAGGCCGGGCCATGCGCGACTGTTATGGCTCCTGCCCCACCCACAAAAAATGTCGCCGTGGGCTTTGTGGATCGCATTTTCCACGAGAACTGGGGGCAGACCGAACAGGGCAGGCTTTGGGCAAAAGAACCCGAGATGTTTCTCCCCGATTTATGCGAGCGGAGCAAAAAAGGAACAAAAGTAATCCCGGGAATTGCATTTGAAAAGCAAAAATAGGCGAAATTGTGTCAAAAAGCCATCCAAACCGAAGAACCGATCCTCCCTGTCCGAAGGCGGCAAAAGAAAAAGCGCAGGCGAAGGGCAAGGGGAAAACCGTGGCGCTCTTGGACAAGTTGCTCAAACACAGCGATGCTGTTTTGGCCCTTGCCAAACGCGACATCGTGCCTTTTACCAATAACCGGGCGGAAGGGAACATTCGGCCCGTCAAGATCAAACAAAGGGTGGCGGGCTGTTTCAGGACAATGGATGGCGCACACAACTGCGCGCGCATTCAAGGTCTTATCAACACCTGCCGCAAGTAGCAACTCAATGTTTTCAATGAACTTCGTGCTGTTTGCGGCACCGAGAACCTGTATGCCGCACCATTCAGGATGCTAAACAGTTACAAATCAAGTTTTTAAATCCCCCTTACCTGTTCAAAGGACGGTTATTGGATCACGGCACTTGGTTCCCCTCTGCCTGAAAGCTTTTGGCGGCCATTTGAGGCTCCATTCATTTAACCAAAACGCCTCATTTTTGCCGGTTTGTTCAGCAATCTTAACGTTTCGGATTACAATCGATTAGATTGGGGTGAGCGGCCACTCACTTTTATCTTAAGTCGATTGGTCGGGCCATAAATTGCCTATTTTTGCAAACTTGTATTTTTGCAACCATTTTTGTTAGCGAGCCAACCAGCAGCCATGGAATTATCGAATAAAACCGCCCGACAAATTTATGAAGAGGTGAAAGCCAATCCAATGCGGGCCAAATTTGGGTTTGGCCAGCGGCCTGCCATTGTCAACATAGATTTGCAAAAAGCCTACACGACAGTGGGAGAGTTCAGAACTGCCTATGAAACCGACCCCAAGCAGTTGGAATATGTCAATAAAGTAAATAAAACAGCGCGAGCCAAGGGGTTGCCCGTGATATTTACCTATGTGGCCTACATGGAATCGGGCGAAGATGCCGGAATATGGGGAACCCGCACCAACACCCCCGATTCGCTGCAAAACATCAAGCAGGGATCGCGGCGGGCCGAGTTCGACGGCCGCCTGATGGTGGATCACCAGCGCGATGCCATTTACAAGAAACTTATGCCCTCGGCCTTTTTTGAAACGCCCCTCCAGTCGTTGTTGGTCTGGCACAAAGTGGACACGCTGATCCTCACCGGGGGATCCACTTCGGGCTGCATCCGGGCCACAGCGGTCGATGGCCTCTCGCGGGGCTACCGGGTCATCGTGCCCGAGGAGTGTGTGGCCGACAAACATGAAAGCTACCACTTTGCCAATTTGACCGATCTGCTGCTCAAGTATGCGGATGTAGAGCCGGTAAATGGAGTGCTGAACTACTTGGAAAAACTTTGAATCTATTCAACTTATTGTTTTATTGTTACTGTTTAGGTGTAGAGTTATTGGTAATCAACTACTTACAAATGTGTGGATTTGAGGAAACGGCCATACAGACATACCTAAAATACTGACAATCAATAATTTAGACAATAAGGCATTGGTTGTGAATAGATTAAAGCAAGTATAAGTAAATGAAAATCAATAAGTTAAGATAGTTAATACTCCCTAAATAGTTACGTTTTATTGAACAAAACCTGATGACGCTACACTCCGATATCCACGTAGAAAGTGCCCGTATCCAACAAGAAATAGAAAAGCACCTCGGCATAGAGGGCAATCTGGTCTTTGATTACCTAACCCAAGAGGGTAAAATCAAGCTCAACCTGATCACCATCAACCAGCGGCACAACCAGTCGTTCCTGTTCCGGTCAGAACTGGGGGTAGATCGGGTGGATGCGCTGAGCAAAATGCTTGAGTATGTGCGCTACTACAAAGACCGCGAAAGTTCTTACACCATCCAGTGGGTGCCCAGCGGTTCGCGTGAACTCCAAACTTCTTACTTCCGCGCTCGTAATGTGTATGAAGCTCTGGACAAATTGTACTATAGCCGGGAGATCAATTCCATCACTGTGTTCAGTGTGGTACTCAATCCGGTGGCCTAATTTACCAACCGTAACCCAATCCATCCAATGGACAAAATATTTTTGATCATGCAGCGTGAATATTTCACGCGGGTTCGCAAGAAGAGTTTCATCATCATGTCCATTTTGGCCCCTGTGCTATTTGGGGCCATGTTCATTGTACCGGTGTTGGTGGCCAATTTATCGAGCGATACCAAAGTCATAGAAATTTTGGACGAAAGTGGCCATTTCAAAGACAAGTTCAAAGATTCTGATCGGATCAAATACATCACTACCGACCTGTCCCTGAACGACGCCAAAAGCAATTTTACCCGGCAAAAGCATGACGGCCTCCTGTTTATCCCCAATCTGGACTTGGATAAACCCAAGGGCATCGTTTTGTTCTCGGAAAAAGGGCTATCGATATTTACCAAGGACAACATCGAGAAAACCATCCGCACCGAGATTGAAAACCAAAAACTGATCCGGTCGGGCATTGACAAAAAAGTACTGGACGGCATCCGCACCCAAGTCGACATCACCACCATTACCACGGGTGAAGATGGCGAAAAAGAGAGCAGCTCCGATGCTGCCTCCGTCTTTGGCTATGTGGGGGCTTTTTTGATTTACTTCTTCATCTTCTTGTACGGTGCCCAGATCATGCGGGGGGTAATTGAGGAAAAAACCAGCCGAATCATTGAAATCATCATCTGCTCGGTCAAACCTTTTCAGTTGATGATGGGCAAAATCTTGGGGGTGGGCGCGGTGGCCCTCACCCAGTTCCTAATTTGGGTCGTGCTGTCCACTGTGGTCACCACGGGAGTATCGGCCTTTTTTCAAGTCGACAAAGTAGCCAATGTACAAGTGGAACAAGCCCTCGAGAAAACCAAGGACAGCCCGGAAGCTCAAGCTGCCGTACAAAAACAATTCATGGTGAAGAGCATATTCTCGGCCATTGGCTCGGTCAACTTGCCCTTGGTGCTGGGCAGTTTTGTGTTCTACTTTTTGTTTGGTTATTTAATGTACGGGGCATTGTTCGGGGCCATTGGCGCGGCAGTAGATAATGAAACCGACACCCAACAGTTTATGCTGCCCGTGACCCTGCCGCTTATTTTGGCCATTGCCTCGCTGGGGGTCGTCATTGCCGAGCCCGACGGCCAAGTGGCCTTCTGGCTGTCCATGTTCCCGCTCACTTCGCCCATTGTCATGATGATCCGCATTCCTTTTATCGGGGCCACTTGGGAACTCTATTTGTCCATGCTACTGCTGGTCTTGGCCTTTGTGGGGGCGGTCTGGGTGGCTGGACGCATTTATCGGGTGGGCATTTTGATGTATGGCAAAAAACCAACTTACAGGGAAATCGGCAAATGGCTGTTTTACAAGGTTTAATGTAGGTTTACTTTACCGATAAAATTCCGGGGGCAAAATAAGTTAGCCCACAATACTAGTTCTTTATTTGCCCAATTGTCCAGCTTATAGTGGGCAATTGGGCAAATTGTTAAAAACCAATAGCGGCTGTGCGATGAACAATCCAATGGATCGTCCATCACACAACCGCTGTTTACTCTATCAAAGCCACCCGAAAAAGGCGACTGAACAAATTCGTTGCACTCCATATTCTTGATCCAGCCCGTTGGCGTCGTTGGCCAATCGGCAGTAAGGTAGATTAAAAAGCAAACCCGATACCCAAAAATAAACGCCTAAAAATGATTTTTCGATCTGTGCTTGACGTACCAAATTCGGTCAGATTGTGCACCGTTTGCCACCGATAGCCGCACTGAAACGTAAAGGCCGTGCCTTCTCCCGCCCGGATTTTTAGCCCTAGCAGAGGTTGCACCAACAATCCACCCGTCTGCCGGGTAGTTCCACCCCGCCAAATTTGGCCCCTATCATCGTTTTGTTTGGTGAGGTCAAACCCGTGCCCGATCGCAAATCGGTAGAAAGGGACTACTCGTTGATTGGCCAATTTGCCCAGATCGCCGGTGAGGGCCAATGTGAGCGGCACCAGCAACCTTCCCTCGTAGGCATCCACGCCCGTGCCCGCCCCCACGCCCAGCCGTTGGGAGAAACGGTAGCCGTTGGTCGTATGGATTGAGATTGCCGCTTTGCCACTTGAGGCCGAGCTAGATTGGTTGGTGACCAACATACCGAATTCAGTCTGGTTAAAATACCCGGGTTGGGCTTGGGCAGAAAGTTTTCCACCCAAACCCAACCCGATAAGCAGCAATCCCAACAGCCATTTTTTCATAGTTTCATCAAGGGTTTAGACTGGCTATTGGCGTTGCACGGGCATTACGCTGATTTGGCGCAAGTCCCGGCGCGAAGTATAATCAAACTGGTAGATGCCATCTTTGCCCACCATGATCAAATTATTGCGGAACGGGATCACATCATAGGCATCAATATCCTTTACCTGATCAAGTTGGTGGCGATCAATGGCCAATGGATCGGAGGCATCGAACAATTTCAGCCCACCTTTGCCCTCACAAATAAACAAACTGGGGAAATCAATGCCCAATCCATGCGGGTTTTGCATGGGATAGGTTTTCACCAAGCGTGGTTTGCGCGGATCACTCACATCCACCACATCCAGTTGGTTGCTGGCCCGGGTGCACTGCGCTCCCCCGCTGCGCAGGGTCACATAGGCCAAGTTGCCATGCACCACCACTGGATCACACGCAAAAGCATGGGAATACATTCCCAAACGTTCCGGTTTGCGCGGTTGGGCAATGCTGAAGATGAACATGCCGGTGTTGGAACCCAAGAACAGCTTGTCCTCGTACGGAAAAATAGTCTCGATTCCAAATCCAATATTTTGACGTTCAAGAGATTGGGGATTGGTCGGTGTGCTGACATCAAAAATTTTGAGTGAATTGTCGTCCACTGTATACAGAAAATTGTCCACCAACGCAAAGCGGGCCATCGAACCACCCTGACCAGTACTGCCGCCACTGCTAGTATTTGCTTGCGCGAATGAATTCGCCGAGCCCAGAGACCGGATGCCTAGATTGGTAAACTCTTGCCTAGGGCTGTTGCACTCCACTATTTCCTCTTTTTCCACCATTTTCCAGTCCAACACTATTCCCTTGTTGGGATCGGAAGAATAGCGGGCGGGGAATACGCTTGGCAGCACCCTACTCAGCTTGACCGCTTGCGGGTCACTGATGTTCAGGGCCAACAAATTGGTGTGGTTATCCGCATAAAGCACTTGGCCCCGCACCGCCAAATCTACATTGGCGGGGATATTGACAAATCCAATGGGCTTGGGAGCCGCTGGATTGCGGTTGTCCACAATGTGGATGCCCTTGTACAACTCATTGATAAACAGGTAATGGCCATAGATCCAGATCTTGCCGGGGTTTTGCAGGGCTTGGGGCGGGCCCGAGGCTACTGACTGCTGCATCTCGGCCAAAGAAATATAAATGGGTTCCATCGCTTGGTAGCGAACGGTTTGCTTGCAAGTATCCCCACAACTGGGCAGCAGGGACACACTGATCAGGAAGACCAGCAAAGAGATGAGTTGAAAGACAGGTTTTTTCATGATTTCGGTGGTTTGCTGCCCAGACGTGTTTCGGGCCAATAAACGTTGCAAGCCATTCAGTAATTTATTTTCCTGCGCCCAATACTAACTCGATGGCGCATAGCTTAGCGCCAGTGGGGTGCTTTGCGGTGCCGCTCAAAGGCCACTACCGTCAACATCCCCAAGGTGTAGGCCAACATATCGCCCCACTCGAAAGCCACGCCCATTACCACCCTGGCCACTTGGGAATTTTGCCAACCCAGAAAACGGATCAGTTGAAGGTACTGGGCCAGCTCAACGAAGTAGGCAAAGAACAAAACGGCCCAAAATAGAAGCCAAAAGGGGGCTGCCAGAAAAGTTTTGACGAAGTAATAAATCAGGATAACCACCAAGAAATCACCCACATAAGGCCGCACGAAGCGGTCGTTGATATACAGCGCAATGCCGATCTCGCCCCCCAAGAGCCCAAGTGCAACCAGCAGGGAAGGCCAGTGGAAGCGGAAGTGGGCGGTCATTGCAAAATCTGTTTGAGTTGTTGCTGATAGGCAAAATATTCACCCAAATTGTGATGTTTACCCCCGGGGATGGTGGTAAAAGTGTCGCCGGGCTTAAGCAATTTTTCCAGCTTTTGGCCAGAATAATAAGGAACCACGCCATCGGCTGTGCCGTGGAAAATGTGCACTGGGCACCGCACTCGGGCCAGCCACAGATTGGTATTAAAATGGTAGCGGAGCACAATGTGGGGCAAAAAAGGCGCATAGTGCGTGGCCAAATCCTCAAAATTATAGTAGGGCGTTTCCAAAATCAACCGTTGGGGGTGGTTCTTGGCGGCTACATAGCTGGCTGGCCCAGTACCCAGCGAACGGCCGAAGACGGTAATCTGGGTTTCGGGGTAATGTTCCTTGGCAAAGTCGTAAATAAGCTGGGCATCTTGGAGCAAAACAGCCTCACTTACCTTACCAGTGCTCTTGCCAAAACCACGGTAGTCCCACACCACAAAATCATATCCCTTGGCCACAATGTCATTGGAAATTTGGCCCCAGCGGATCAAATTATCGGCATTGCCGTGATAATAGACCACGACGCCGCGTGAATGGGGCGTTTTGAACCACAGTACATTCAATTCAGCGCCATCAGGAGTGCGTAGCATCCTTTCGGCAAAGGGAAACCGGAACTGAAACGCGTGACCCGGCGATAATTTGACCGGGTGAACAACCACCCACTCCTGCCCCCAATACGCCAACAGGCATAGCATGGCGTAAACTAAAATAGCTCCCAAACAAAATATCCACACTTTTTTCACGGTGACAAGCAACCTTTGGGAACAAAATTAGCTCATTGAGCCAGACTTTTCTTGCTAATCTTTGTTATTTGTCCCCCATCCCAGCCCCATGATCAAATTAGTATTGAGTTTTATTTTTTCAGTCGCCTTCATCATTACCGGCCTGTGGGACGATACGGAGACCCGCGAGCTGAGCGAGTTTGATGCCTTGCGCGTGAGCGGGGCCTTTGAAATCCTGTTGGTGAAGGCCGACAAGCCCGCGATCAAGATCGAGGTCCAGGGCAATGACGAACTGACCGACATCGACACCGACGTGCGCAACCGGACGCTGCGCATCGAGAACGAACGCCGCAATTACAGCGGCAGCCGCAAATCCATCTTGACTATTTATTACACCGCCCTGACCGAAATCGAGGCCCGGGGCGCCTACCGCATCCGCACCGAACAAACTCTGAAGGGCGAATCGCTCCGGCTGGAACTGAACGGGGCCGGCAATGCCGAGTTTGACCTCGACCTCAAGCGGCTCACGGTCGAGCTCAGCGGGGCCGGCACTACCGAACTAAACGGCAAAGCTGTTTGGCAGGATGTACGGATGAGCGGCGCGGGCAATTACCGAGCGTTCGGCCTACAAAGCGACACGACGCGGGTGCTTTTAAACGGTGTGGGCGTAGTGGAAGTGAGCGTGGAGAAATCATTGGATGCCGAGGCCAACGGCATCGGATCGGTGCGCTACCGGGGCAATCCCGAGCGCCTACGGGTGCAGGCCATGCTGCTGGGCACGATCCGCCAAGTCAATTAAAGTTCATCATCAGCAAATTTTATCCAATCAACCTAACAATAAAAATTACTAAAAAGTAAGCAATATATATTTTTTTACTTTTTGCCAAACATTGCCATCATTGTGAAACCTAAATTGCCAAAAATTATTTCTCGGGCAACCGGGCATTCATCCCGGCAATAGCGCGGCAGTAAAATCAATCCCAAAAAAGTGCTCAAAAAAGCCTTCCTGTCAGGTAAAAAGCCTCGCCTGTGGATCCCTTGAGTCTACGGGCGGGTTCAAGAACTGGCTATAAAGGTGCCTGCCGTCCCATTTATGAGCTGTCGATTTCCTATACCTTGGCAGTAAAGCATGGAAAGTTGGTTGGGGCCACCCGGCCAGCGTACCGTCGGGATCGGGCAATGGCTAGGGCGTGACCCATCCCCCGTGGGTCAAAATTGGCTGGGTGCGCAAACCAAAAAACTTCCACTTCTTTCGGACAAATATCGGTTTCGATCTTCTAAACCAGCCTTTTTCCTTTAAATTTGACCAGTGATTTTGTTTTCAGTTCAAACCAATTCATTGCACGAGCGATTTATGATGTTAAAACTAAGTAGTACGAAGATGAAAAAACAATCCCTGCTGTGGCTATGCGCCTTGCTCATTGCCACGCTCGCCCTTCCCGGGTGCTACATGAAGCAAAAAGACCCGGTCCGGGTGCTGGTATTCAGCAAAACGGCGGGCTTTCGCCATTCTTCCATCCCCAATGGCATCGCATTGATCCAGCAGCTTGGGAAAAGGCTCAACTACACGGTTGATACGACCGAAGATGCCACCAAGTTTAACGAGGAAAACCTCAAGCGCTATTCGGCAGTGGTATTTATGTCAACCACTGGTGATGTGTTAAACAATACCCAGCAAGCTGACTTTGAACGGTTTATCCAAGCTGGGGGTGGCTATGTGGGCATTCACGCCGCCACCGATACCGAATATGATTGGCCTTGGTACAACCAACTGGTCGGCGCGCAATTCGCCAGCCACCCCAACAATTCCAACGTGCGCAAGGGCGTTTTGGAAATCCGCAAGCGCGGCCATCCAGCCACCGATTCCCTCCCCGATCGCTGGGAGCGGACTGATGAGTGGTACAATTTCAAAAATATAAATGATAAGGTGGAAGTATTGATGACCATTGATGAAAAAACCTACGAAGGTGGCACCAATGGCGCGTTTCACCCCATGAGCTGGTACCACGATTTTGATGGGGGCCGCGCCTTCTACACGGCCAGTGGCCACACCGAAGAAACCTTTGTTGAGCCGCTGTTCATCAAACACTTGATTGGCGGGCTGACCTACGCTCTGGGCGAACGCAAACCCTTGGATTACACCAAAGTCAAGAGCAAACGGGCTCCCGAGGAGAACCGGTTTACCAAAGTGGTGCTGGAAAACAACTTGGACGAACCGACCGAAATGGCCGTATTGCCCGATGGCCGGGTGATCTATATCCAACGCAAAGGCGAAGTCCGGCTCTACACCCCGGCTACCAATAAGGTAAAGAAAATCAATAAAGTTGACGTTTATACCAAACACGAAGATGGTTTGATGGGGTTGGCCTTGGATCCAAATTTTGCCCAAAACAAATGGGTGTATTTATATTATTCCAGTCCCAAAGAAAAGGTAAACCAATTGTCCCGCTTTGATTTCAAGGGTGATAGTTTAGTGCTGGCCTCGGAGAAAAAGATTTTGGGGGTCAACGAACAGCGCGATGAGTGCTGCCATACGGGCGGTTCCATTGCATTTGATGGCAAAGGCAATCTTTTCCTCTCCACCGGTGACAATACCAATCCTTTCGCCTCCGAGGGCTACTCGCCCACTGACGAGCGGGCCGGCCGCTCAGCTTGGGACGCTCAGCGCACTTCGGCCAACACCAACGATTTGCGTGGCAAAGTGCTGCGCATCCGGCCCAAGGCTGACGGTGGTTACGATATCCCCGAGGGCAATCTGTTCGCTGCGGGCACGCCCAACACCCGCCCTGAAATCTACGTCATGGGCTGCCGCAACCCTTACCGCATTTCGGTGGACAAAAAAACTGGCTATCTCTATTGGGGCGATGTTGGCCCTGATGCCGGCGAAGATTCCGTGCTACGCGGCCCGCGCGGCCATTGTGAGGTGAACCAAGCCCGCCAGTCCGGTTTTCACGGCTGGCCCCTGTTTGTGGCCGACAACAAGCCCTACCGCGAATTTGACTTTGCAACCCGCACTACTGGTGAGCCATACAATGCTGACAAGCCGATCAATAATTCGCCCAACAATACCGGGCTGAAAGAGTTGCCGCCAGCCCAAAAACCCCTCATTTGGTATCCCTACGCCCCATCCAAGGAATTTCCAATCTTGGGCAAAGGTGGCCGCAACCCAATGGCGGGCGAGGTGTTTTACTCTGACCGCTACCAAAAGTCGAGCCGGGCATTCCCTGACTATTACAACGGCAAGCTATTCATTTATGAGTGGATGCGCGGCTGGATCATGACCGTAAGCATGGATGCCCAAGGCAATATGACTGGTTTGGAACCGTTTATGCCCGGCACCAAGTTCAACAATCCAATGGACATGGAGTTTGCGCCCGACGGCTCGCTTTACCTGCTGGAGTACGGCACGAGTTGGTTCAGCCGCAACGAGGATGCCCGGCTGGTCCGGATCGAGTTCAATGCCGGCAACCGCAAACCCGTGGTTGCATTCACCCCAGACAAATCCATCGGGGCTGCACCACTTGCCGTCCAGTTCAGTTCCAAGGGGACGATGGACTACGACCGGGACAAACTTACCTACGCTTGGAAATTTACCGGTGGCACCGTCGTGCAAGCCAAAGAAGCCAATCCCAAGTTCACTTTCACCAAACCCGGGGTGTACCAAGTGAGTTTGACTGTGACCGACGCCAAAGGAGCCAGCAATACGATCAAACAGGACATCAAAGTGGGGAACACGCTTCCTTCAGTAGCCCTTAAGTTGAGTGGCAACCAGACGTTTTACTTCGATAATCAAAACCGCGACTATGAAGTATCGGTGAGCGACCCCGAAGATGTGGCCAAGGGCGGGGTGATTGGCGAGGACATTGCGGTAACCGTTGATTTTCTGGAACAAGGTTATGACAAAACAGCCATTGCCCAAGGTCACCAAATGAACAGTGCCGCCACTGGTTTTGTGGCTGGTAGACGTTTGATTGAGGAAAGTGACTGCCGGGCTTGCCATGCCGCCGACAAAAAATCGGTGGGGCCGAGCTATCTTGAAGTGGCCCAGAAATACAAAACCGACAAGCGGGCCGTAGAATATTTGTCCGAAAAGATCATCAAAGGTGGGGCTGGGGTGTGGGGTAGCCAAGGAATGGCCGCCCACCCCCAATTGACCGGATCGCAAACGGCCGAAATGGCGCGCTACATTCTATCGCTGGGCGATGAGCAAAAAGCGGCCAACCGCTTGCCGGCCAAAGGGACCTACAATTTTGTCAAGCACGTCGGCAAGGGCGAACAAGGATCCTACTTGATCAGTGCGGCCTACACCGATCGCGGGGCCAACGGCATTGAACCAATGACCACCCGCCAAGTGTTGGCCCTGCGCAACCCAAAAGTGAAGGCCGTCATGGCTGACGAGAACAAAGACATGAGCAAGGTCAATTTTAACAACATGGACCTGGCCGTGTTGCCCAATGATGCCTATGTGGCCTTCAAAGATATCGACCTTACTGGCATCCAATCCATTATGCTGACTGCGGGCGGCCAAGGCAGCGGCGGCGAATTTGAGCTGCACTTGGGCTCGCCCACGGGTACGCTGGTGGGCAAAGCCGTGGTTGAACCCAAAGCCGGAATGCAGATGGTGACCATCGACACCAAAGGCCAACAGGGCAGCCATGACCTCTATTTTGTCAATAAGATTACCAAAGTAGTGGGGCAGCCCTTCTTGGCCCTCGCTTCGTTGGAATTCAAACAATAAGCTATTGGGCCAATTACCCAAGCAAACTATTTTAAGGCAGAAAACCTCCCAAAAGGTTTTCTGCCTTATTTTTGACCCATGTTTTTTGCACCAACTACCCACATTGTTTATGTCGGCATTGACCAATCCTTGGGTGACCCTGGCCACCCGCGAAGTATATGACAACCCTTGGATCCGGGTACGCGAGGACCAAGTGCTGAACCCGAACGGCGGGCGCGGCATCTATGGCGTGGTCAGTTTCAAAAATATCGCCATTGGCATTATCCCCATTGATGCCCACGGCCATACTTGGCTGGTGGGACAATACCGCTACCCGTTGCACGAATATTCGTGGGAAATCCCGATGGGTGGCGGTAAAATCGGAGTGCCCATCTTGGAATCGGCCCAGCGGGAACTGAAGGAAGAAACAGGGTTCACGGCGGGCCGCTGGACCAACATCATGAAAATCCACACTACCAACTCGGTTAGCGATGAAGTGGGGTACGTGCTGCTGGCCGAGGACTTGACTGCCGGGGAAACTGAAATGGAGGAGACCGAAGAATTGATCCTCAAGCGAGTACCCCTGCACGAAGCTTTCCAAATGGTGATGCGGGGCGAAATTACCGATGGCATCAGCGTTGCCGGTTTGCTCAAAGCATGGGCCATGCGCGGGGAAACCCCGCAAAAGCTATAACGTTCTTTCCCCGTTGTGCCCGTTGTGCAAAGTCTGCGTTGTGCAAAGTCTGCGACTTTGCACCAGAAATAAACGAAAGTCTGTGACTTTCGTCAAGATTCGCATCAACGGAACACAACGGCATAGCGCGATCAAGCAAACGTTGGCCGGCCCCGCCACAATGTTGCCTGTGAGCATCGATATCCCGCGGTTTGGTCACGTTTAATGATTGGGGCATTTTCCCAATGGATTCCCTAAATTTTCAAAATCGGTTCTTTGAGTCAGCCTGAAACAGGTTTTGATTGCGTATCATTGCTACTTAATTCTACCGCTGGCTGCATGAGAACCGTCCACCTATTCTATCTATTTTTTTTACTCACCATCCGTTGGGCCACGGCCCAAACCTCGATCGTGCCGCTGCAACAGAACCCGGCCTCGGTGCGCTGGCAGCAGATCCGAACGCCCCAGTTTCGGGTCATCTATCCTGCCGACTTTGAAGCCGAGGCCCAGCGCACCGCCCGCGCCCTGCAAGCGGTGCTGGTGCCCAGCAAACTGGGCTTTATGCCCCCAGTGGCCCAATCGTTGGACAAAAAACCCCGCCGTATTGATGTTATCCTACAAAACCGCACCACTTCGGCCAATGGTTTTGTCACTTTGGCCCCCCGCCGATCTGAATTTTTTACCGTTCCCCCGCAAGACTATAATTTTTTGGGCACCAATGATTGGCTGGAATTGCTGACCGTGCACGAAATGCGCCACGTGGTCCAGTTCGATAAAAGCCGGATCGGTATCAACAAACTGGCATATTGGCTTTTTGGGAACAATATGCTGCTGGCGCTCTCAGGAGTGGCAATCCCCACCTGGTTTTGGGAAGGTGATGCCGTGGGAGTGGAAACGGCCCTCACTCCCAGTGGGCGGGGGCGCATCCCCCACTTCGATCTGGTTTATCGCACCCAACTGCTGGAGCGCAGGGGTTTTGGCTACCACAAAGCCATGCTCCGCTCCTTCCGCGATTTTGTGCCCGATCATTATGTACTTGGTTATCATTTCACTACTTATCTAAAACGAAAGCATGGCGCGGGCATTTTTGGGCCCATTACCCAAGATGCTTGGCGCCAATCGATTGTGCCGTTTACTTTTTCCAGCGCCATTAAAAAACATACGGGCCAGTATGTGCGAAAAGCCTATCGCGACATGAACCACGAACTGGACAGCCTGTGGCGCGGCCAGTTGGCCGATCTGCCCCTGAGCAATGCCAATATTTTGGGCAAAAGAAAGAGTAAAACATTTACCGAATATGAGTTTCCCCAGTACCTTTCGGATGGGAGCGTGCTGGCCCTGCGGTCGGGCATTGGTGACATCCAGCAGTTTGTCCGCATCGCCGATGGCCAAGCAAGCGTCGTTTTCACGCCAGGCATTATTGCCAATACGGGCCAGTTGTCGGTGGTCAACGATCAGATTGTCTGGAACGAATTCAATTATGACAAGCGGTGGCAGATGCAAAATTTTCAGGTGATCAAAATTTATAACCTCAAAACCAAGCAGTTGCGCACCCTCACCCATCGCACTCGTTATGTAGCAGCGGCCTTTTCGCCCGATAACCGCCAGATTGCCACCATTGAAGTGAGCCGCGACAACCAATATTCCCTCTGCTTGCTCGGGGCCGACTCGGGCCAAGTGATCCGGCGGTTTCCCAACCCCCTCAATGATTTTCTGGCCATGCCCCGCTTCTCGGCCACTGGCGAGCACTTGGTTTGCCTGCGGATTCGCAAGGGCGTGGGCAAAACCATCTCGCGGATGAACTTGGCCACTGGCGAACAAACCGACCTCCTCCCCTTTTCTCACGAAAATATTGGCCATCCAGTGCCACACAGTCACTATGTTTTTTACAATTCCCCCTACATGGGCATTGACAACATCTATGCGCTTGACACCCAAACGGGCAAACGCTGGCAGGTGACCTCGCGGAAGTTTGGGGCTTACAACCCCGCCATTTCACCCGACGGGAAAAGCATGGTGTTCAATGACTTTCAGGTGAACGGCATGGAAGTGGCCGAGATGCGCCTCCTTCCCGAGCTATGGACGCCACTCGCGAAAGTGCAGGATCGCAACGTACGTTATTACGAACCGTTGGTGGTCCAAGAAGCCAATGCCAATTTGCTATTGCAGCAACGGGACACGACCTTCCTGACAAAAAAGTACGCCAAATCATCAGGACTGTTCAATGTGTACAGTTGGTCGCCGCTGGTCAGCCCCGACGATCCCCGAGCGCTGCAAGTGGCCTTCTATGCCCAGAACTTATTAAGTACCACCAATACTACGATCGGTTTGGATTACAACGCGGCTGAACGAACGGCCAGTTATTTCGGGGCAGTGACCTATCAGGGCTTTTATCCCATGTTGAATTTTTCGCTGCGTACCGGCGAGCGATCAGCCAACGAAACCATCAACAGCCGGATCAATACCTTCCGTTGGCGCGAAACTTCCGCCAATTTTAGCGTCAATATTCCCTTTATCTTGACCAATTCCAAATACCTCCGCAGTGCCGGACTCGCGGTGGGAACTTCCTACCGCAAAGTGGGCAACTACGAGGGCTCCCAACTGAACCGGCTCAGCGGCGATTTGTACGCGCTCACCTACCGGGCCAGCTACGCCGCCACCCTCCGGCGCAGCCGCCGCGACCTGGTGGGCAAGTTTGGCTGGGTGGGCCGCCTCAACTTTGCCCACACCCCGGTCGGAGGCGATTTCAACAGCCAACTGTTCGCGGCCGAAAGCCAACTTTTTTTACCGGGCTTGATCAAGCACCATTCGTTGGGGGTGCGCACTTCGTTCCAGCGCGAAGATGCCCAGAACTACCGCTTTGGCAGCCCCATCGTATTCCCGCGCGGGTATCGGTATGCGGGGCATTTCCAGCTTTGGAACACCGCGATCGAGTACCGCGCCCCCCTGTTCTACCCCGATTGGAGCTTGGGGCCGTTCGTCAACTTACAACGGATCAAGACCATGCTGTTCGCTGATGTGGGCCTGGGCACGAATCCGGGCCGGGCCGACACCCCCTACCGCACGATGGGCGTGGATCTGACTTTCGACCTCAATTTTCTCCGCATCCCCGCCTTATTATTCGATTTGGGCGTGCGCTACCTCTATTTTCCCCAGACCGGGCAAAGCGGCGTGGAACTGGTGATTGGCCAAATAGGGTTCTGATGGGGCGCCAGTTTCAAACCTGATGGGCCAATAATGCGACTTCATTTAGGCCCAAGGGCTGGCCAGCCAACCAAACCGCCTCATTTTCAGGGGCCAAAATAAGCGGCATCCGCTTTTTGGAGTTGTGGATCTGGGCCATCAACGTGTCGGCCCCGGTGGTCAAGATGGTGTAGGTGGACTGCACTTCGCCCGTGGACTGATCCACCCAATCGCTCCAGAGACCGGCAAAAGCAAAAGCAACTTCCCCCGGCAACGTGAGCAAGTATTTTTGCTTGTGCTTGCCCTTGGGATCCAGCCATTGCCATTCATAAAATCCATCGGCCAGTACCAAGCAAGGCCGCTGGACCGAATCGCGAAAACTGGGCTTCTCCCGCATGGTCTCTAGCCGGGCATTGAGCGTATATTGTCGGATCGAGTTGTCTTTGGCCCACTGCGGGATCAGGCCCCAACTCATCAGGGAGATGCGCTGGGGAGCCTTGCTGGCGATTACCGGGGTGAGCGGGTGCGCAAACCCACTTACCTGATCATGGGGCGCGTAGTCGTCGGCTTGGGCAAAAGTCGCGGCGAAGCGCTGTTCCAATTCCCGGGCTGTTTTAGCTTGCTTGGTGTGGTAGCACATATCGATAAAGTCATCCCAAAACTAATAATTTTTCGGATCACTTCAGCCGTTTTGGTTGACTGATTTTAACTAGTGATGGCGATGGATCATTTCACCAGAAAATAAGTTTTAGTGCTTAACCGATTAGAGGTTAAATGGCTAAATTATGTCAAATAATGATTTTATATAGTTGATTTTCAGATATTTACATTTTAAGATACAAAGTGTGAATGATTCAATTTTTGTGCACTGAGGCAAAATTGAGCAAAGTATCTGAAATACCCTTGACAAGAGTAATAAAATGATGCTTTGATGGATGTTTTTAAGCCTTATGAGGCTGTTAGTGACAACGGCTTGGCATAAAGCAGTCACATAGCTTCAAAGTTCAGTTTTCAAATCAAGTTTAGTGGTGAAAGTCCCGATCTCCGGCAGCTCCGACCCACTCGATTCTAAGATGACATTGACTTCCAAAGCTAACTTTTGATACCTTTGCATAAAGCGAAGTTAACCACCTAGAAAACGTTGGTCAAAATTAGAAAGACAACTATGGAGGACGATATATTGACACGACTTCAAAATTGGTACAAGACCAATTGTAATGGCGACTGGAAGCCTAATTGGGGAATTTCGGTTGGGACAATCGACAATCTTGGCTTTACTGTTGGGCACTGTAACGAAACAATTTGAGGGCTTTTAAGTCATAAATACTTGATTGTCAATATTTTTTGTATTGTTGGTGTATATATTATTTCGTATCAAGCCCTTAGTGCCCTGAATGCCCAGCCTTCGCAACTACCCACCCATTCAAAATGCACAATACTGCAACTTATGAAATACACTTTTACGAACATTCAGCAATGCAACATGTGCGGAAACACCGCTTTTGTGGTACTGGGCAAGCGGCTGAACCAGTCACAGGGCAAAGACCCGAGGCAAAAATCTGGCATCACTACCACGGTGGTGAAGTGCAAAAAGTGCGGGCTGATTTACGCCAATCCCCAACCTATCCCGTTCAGTTTGCAAGATCATTACGGGGTTCCGCCGGAAAGTTATTGGCAAGATGATTATTTTACCGTTAGCCCCGACTATTTCAAGGGCGAAATAACCACCCTTCAGCAATTGATGCCTTTTGCCAGCGGCCAGACGGCCTTGGATATTGGGGCGGGGCTGGGCAAGTGCATGATCGCCCTGCAAAACCAAGGCTATGAGGTGTATGGCTTCGAGCCCTCCGAACCCTTTTATGAGCGGGCCATCAACAAAATGGGTCTGGCCGAGAACCGACTGAAACTGGGCGCCATTGAGACGGTGGAATACCCGGCCAATTATTTTGACTTTATCACTTTTGGGGCGGTGCTGGAGCATGTCTATGATCCGAGCCACTGCTTGGAAATCGCCTTCCGGTGGTTAAAACCCAATGGGTTGCTGCACATCGAGGTGCCCTCCTCCGATTGGCTCATTGCCAAGCTGTTCAACTTGTACTACAAACTGATCGGAACCGATTACGTAACCAATATTAGCCCGATGCACACTCCTTTTCACTTGTATGAATTTGGTTTACAATCATTTGTGGAGAATGGGAGGCAACATGGGTATGATATAGCCAAGCACGAATATTATCCTTGCCAAACCTACTTGCCCAAAGTGCTGGACAAACCGCTCACTTGGTACATGAAAGCCACCGACAAAGGGATGCAATTGGCGGTTTGGTTGCAAAAAAAATAAGCGGTCAGTAACTGGCGGTACGACTCTGGCAATGCTCATTTTTATGAGCAGCAAAGTTGATTTATCAACCAATAAAAAGCAAAAAGCCCCAAACTTTTCATGGTTTGGGGCCTTTTATTGGTCACTGCTTTGCGGGGGCAAAAGCCAACTAGCGCAAGTTGAATTCTTGGCTCAGTGGCCAACGACGGTAAGTGTTGGGACGCAAGATGTTGACGGCACTCCAGCGCCGGCCCCGGCCCACATACTCATAGCGAGCAATGCGGGAAAGCGGGTAGGTGGCCCGATCGCTGGCCACTTCTTGGGCCTGAACCGCCGCAACGCCCCAGCTCTGCACTACCTGCAATACGGTTTGTGCCACATCGACCTGCCCCAGTTCAGCGCGCATGAGCGCCACTTCTTGCCAAGAAACCAATGGATAAAGCAGTACCGGGGTAACCGCCCCCGGGCCGGGAGGAACGGGATAAAAGTAATTGATCCGGATGGCCAGTGACACGGTTCCATCAAACCAGTTGACCGGTGCGCCCCGGCGGTTGACATCGCCCGGGATGCGCTCGGCAATAAAAGTGGTGGAATAATCATTCACCGAAAACGACACGTAGTTGACCGCAGGTGGATAAAGACCGGGGCCGGTAAGGGCGTTGATCACCCGGTAGCCTACTTGGGTGGCCTGATCGGCGGCCACATAGCCATTGGCCAAGAATGCCCCGGCCTGATCGCGGGTGCCCGTATCGAAGTGCAGCATCCCAATGTAGGAATCGCAGAATTTTTCACCCGAGCGGTTGGCATTGTTCAATATGCCAGTAGCCACCGAGGCCCCACCCACTATCGGGTCGGGCACTGCCGCTGCCGAATATTGCTGAAACGCAGTTTTGGCGGCTTGCAGGGCCGCAATGGCGCGGCCTTTGGCTTCTTCGGGAGTTAACAAAGTACCAGTGCCAGGCTCGGGAACTTGTTCATAAAATTTGCACAGATTGGCGTACATCAAACCTTCCACCACTTTCAGGTTGGCCGTCAGCAGGGCTTTGGCCTTGGCATCCTGGGGCGGGTTGGCACTGAACGTATTCTTTTGCACGCCAGTCAAAGCATCGCTGGCCAAGGCAAAGGCGGTGTAGGCCCGGCGCACATTGGTGGTGTTCTGCGAATTATCCGCCGCGACCACTCCTTCTTGCACTATCCGGCTGGCAAACAAAAACTGGCCCGCCTGCCCAATGGAGCGCAATTCTTCTTGGCCGATGAGGCCCGCACTCCAAGTGATTTGCTGGTAGGCCTCAAACGCATTTTTGAGGGCGTTGGCCGTGAGGGCTATCGTCCCGGCGGCGTTGGTGGCATTGTCCGGGGTGATGGCCACCGGGTTATCGATCACTTTCATGTCGCAAGCGTTGGTCAACCACAGCCCACCACTGAGCAATAGGGGGAATATATATTTTTTGTTCATCGTAATGTCTTTATAAAATTGAAAATTGAATCATCCAATTGACTGCTCTGGGCCGGGCTAGAAACCGATGTTGAGCGACATGGTGTAGCTGCGCGGCAAACCAGCATCCCACACATCTACCCCGCGCACCCAAGCGTTGGCTTGGCCAGCTCCCGAGGTTTCCGACTCGATGTCATAGCCGCCTTGGTAGTTGCTGAAAGTGAGCAGGTTGGCGCCAGTAAGGGAGATAGACGCTTTTTTGATAAATGTTTTGGGCAATTTGCTCAGCAGGGATTTTGGCAAGTTATAGCCCACGGTCAAGAAGCGCAATTTCACAAAATCAGCATTTTGGATCCAGCGCGAAAAGTCGTTCACGATCCCGCCCGATCCTTGGAGCAGATCCGCCGAGGGCGTGTCCCAATAATCGGTGTGCATCCGGGTGCCGGGGCTGGCCAAATCCCTAGCCGTGGCATTAAATTTCTTCAGGCCTGCTTTACCCCCCCACAACATATTGAGGTATAACCCTTTGTAATTCACTTGATTATTGATGTTGAAATCAAGGGCGGCAAATGGGGAGCCAAGGTATTCATCTTTGCCAGTCAGGGCGGGAGTCCAAAACCCACCCAACGCATACCCTTCGCGGATGCGCGATTCGCCCACGAGGCCGCCCGCAATCTGGGCCACTTGGCCGGGCGCGGCCCCAATGTTAAGACTGGTCACTTCGTTTTTGAGGGTGGCCCCGGTCAGGCCGAGGTTCCAGTTGAAATCCTTGCCCCGGACTACGTCGCCGTTGATGCTGAACTCAAAGCCTTGGTTGTACATTTCGCCCACATTGATCAAGTTGTTGGTGAACCCCCGGTTGATCGCCGGGTTGACGAGTGAATTGAGCAACAGGTCGGTAAACTTTTTGCGGTAGAAGGTCAGCTCTACATTGACCCGGCCGCTCAAGAACGAAGCGTCGGCCCCAACTTCAATTTCGGTTTGGGTTTCAGGCTTGAGGTTGGGATTACCGGGGGTGTTCAGGCTGATGGCCGAAGCGCCGTTGTAGCCACCGCCGTCGAGCAGGTAAATAGGGTTGACCAGAAAGGGCTGGGGTTGAGTGCCCGAAGTGCCAATGGCCGCCCGGGCGCGGATCTTGTCGGTGATCGAGTAGCTGACCGAGGCGCGGGGATAAAAGAAAAACTTATCGACAAAAGCCGAACCGCGATCAAAACGGCCCCCCAAGTTGAGAAAAAGCTTGTCCTTGAAACCAAAAGTTTCGTTGAAATACACGCCCAAGGTTTTGACCAAACTGAACTGCTCAAAGTTTGACCCGGCATTAAAAGTTTGGTAGCTGCCCAAAAATTCTTCGGGGGTGGTGGCTGGGCGATTTTGGAAGCGCGCGTAATAATAGGTGCGCTTGTTTTCATCGTATTGCAATCCTCCCGCCGACTTGAGGTACATATCGTCGTTGATGCGCCACGAATGGTTGATGCCCAAGGTAAAGGTCGTTTGCCGGAGGTTTTCTTTGTCAATGTCCAAGCGGCCGGTGGGGAACAGCGATACCAGGCCGAACGGGTAAATCATTTTGCCATCAATGGCGCTGTTGTCCACCCCGAAGTTGGCATCCACGACCAAATTAGAGGTGAGGTTGTACTTGGCATTGATGCTGCCGATGATCCGCTGCATGTCATTCTCCCGGCGCAGCTTGCTGTACGCTTCGGGCGATTGGATGCCCAAGTTTTTGCCGAAGGGATCGTTGGGGTTGCGCACCTCTTGCAAGCGCATGAAGGGCATGGCGTTGGAATTTCGCGCCCATGAATTGACCACAAAAAAACCGGGCGAACCACCGGGCAACATTAGGCGGCGGTCGGCTGAGTAGTCGGCATTGGCCCGGATCTCAAACTTGGTGGTGGGCCGCGAGGTAACGCTCAGCCGGAAACCATTGGCGTTGAAAGAAGTGCCTTTTTGGTGGCCGATGTTGGTTTGGGTGCTGGCCGAGGCGTAGTAGCTCAGCTTATTGTCGCCCCCACTCACCCGGAACGTGTGGCGGTTGAACGAACCCTGTTGGAACGGTTCGGTCATCCAGCTGGTGCCGGGGTTGTTTTGGGTCCAACTGTCAATTTCGGTCTGGGAATAGCGCAGGGCCACGTTGGCCACGCTTTGGTTCACTAGGCCGGCCCATTGGGTAATTTCGTTGTTGGTCCAGTCTTGTTTGTACTTGAGCACGCCCCGGTGGACTTGGGTGATGCCCGCATCGAGGCTGTATTCAAAAGTGGGGGAGCCACCGCCGCCGCTCTTGGTCTTGACCACGATCACGCCCGAAGAGGCCCGCGATCCGTAGAGTGAGGCGGCTGCTGCCCCTTTGAGCACTTCCAGGCTCTCAATGTCTTCGGGGTTGATGGCAGCCAATCCCCGGGTTCCGCCGTTCATCCCGAAAGAGGCTGATCCGGTGTTGCCCGTGGATCCGGTGGTCGTATTGCGGTTAGAGTTGTCCAAGAAAATGCCATCCACGATCACCAGCGGCTCAGAGGCCCCGATGATGGAGTTGCCGCCCCGGATCCGGAACCGGAAACCGCCCCCCGGTGCGCCATCGGTTGAGTAGGCTTCCACTCCGGCCAAGCGGCCCACGAGTGCGTCCTCTACGGTGACCACGGGCAGTTCGTCGATGGTTTTGGCCGAAACGGTGGCCCGTGAAGTGCCCAGTTCTTTCTGTTTGACCTGCACCGCCAACCCGGTGACCACGATGTCCTCCAAGTACAAATCGGCCGCTTCCAATGCAATGTCAAATGTCTTGGTTTCACCCTCCGCCACCGAAATAGCCTGCTCTTTTTCTTTGAAACCAATGTTGCGGACGATCATGGTAAGTGTGCGACCTGCGGGCACGCCCGATAGGCGGTAGTTGCCGTCCACATCGACCGCTGTGCCCAAGGTAGTGCCCTTGATTTGCAGCGTGGCTCCCACCAGTGCTTCATTATTGGTCACGTGGGTCACTTTGCCCACCAGTATCCCAGTTTGGGCTTGAACCAAGCCGCCGCCAAGCATAAGCGACGAGATTAATAAAGTAAGATATTTTAGCATACGTATTAGGGTTAATATTCACTAAAATTGAAAAAAATACTGGAACTACCGCCGCAAAAGTTGGCTTTCCCACTATAAATTTTCAATCTGAACGAATGTTTAAGATTTGAAAAACGAAAATTAGTTAATAACATTAATTAAATCTAGGAAAGCCAAAAAAATCTCACATAAATTTATTGGGCGGGGAACTGGCTCGCGCAGGCACGCCCAAAACGGGGAATGTCAGTCTTTTACCGTTATTTTGTTGGTCTGTGCGCAAGCTCCGTTTTGGGGAGCCGCCAACCCAAGCCCATGATTGATTATCGAACCCAATTTTTTACTTCCCTTGAGGCCAGCCTTGGGGACAACACCTTCGTAAAACTGTCGTTGGGCACTTACCGAGGCAATGAAACTGACCTCAAAAGCCTGATTGTTAAAAAGGTATTGATCAAACGCGAGGAAAAATTCAGTTTTACCTATCGCTACAAGACCAAAGATTTGGTCAAGAACTACACCCTGACCGAAAGCCTACTACTGCTCCAAGCCCTTTTGCAGGCCGAGGGGTTTCGGTCAGCCAATTTGTTTGATCTGGCCCATGATTTATATTATGAATGGCTTCACGCAGAGAAGTCCGTTCTCAAAAAGAACAAACCCAGCCATACGGCCCCGCCCTCACTGGCGCACGACCAACCCAAGGCGCGGCTGATCGCGGCCCAGGGCAAAGGCTATCTCCATGAGCTGGGCATCACCGACGCAGCGGGCACAGTCCACAAAAACGCCCAGGACAAATACCGCCAAATCAACCATTACATCGAGATTTTGCGCCCGCTGCTCCAAGCACTCCCCACCCGTGAAAAAATCAAAGTGGTGGACATGGGCGCGGGCAAAGGCTATTTGACCTTCGCGCTGTACGACTTTTTGAACAATTCGTGCCAATTGCCCGCCGACATCACTGGGATTGAGCACCGGCAAGAGCTGGTGGATTTGTGCAATAAAGTGGCTTTGGCCGCCCAATTTACCGGTTTGCACTTTGTCCCCGGCCGCATTGCCGATCATGCCAGCGAGGATTTCAACATCCTGATTGCGCTCCATGCCTGCGACACGGCCACCGACGATGCCATTGCCAAGGGCATTGCCGCTGGGGCTGACCTAATTTTGGCCGCACCGTGCTGCCACAAACAGATCCGGCGCGAAATGGAAGCCAGTAAAACCAAAAATGAACTGGATTTTTTGCTCAAACACGGCATCTTCCTCGAGCGACAGGCCGAAATGGTGACCGATGGCCTCCGGGCCTTGATCCTGGAATATTTTGGCTACTCGGCCAAAGTGGTCGAGTTTGTCTCGGACGCCCACACCCCCAAAAACGTCTTGATCATTGGTCAGAAAAAAAGCGGCCCTCTTGTGGCCCAGCCATTGATTTTGCGCAAGATCCGGGAAACCAAAGCCTACTTTGGGATCACCACTCACCACTTGGAAAAAAGGCTGGGGTTAGACCAATTGCCCGATTTGGTCTAATTTTGCCTATCTTGCACTAAGTACGATTTATGTATGTTTTCTCTGGTTTGGAGTATTTTTTGCAATGAATCCTACTGTTGAAACACTTTGATCAAATGCAGAAAACGAAATATTTGCTATGTGGTTTATGGCTGGTACTTTGGCTGGCTGTTCCAGCAATGGCCCAAAAAAGTAAAACCAAGCCTGCCGCCAAGCCAACCACCAAACCGGTGGTCAAAACTCCAGTGAAGAGCAGAGTAATTACCACCGCGCCCGTCCAGAAAGCTGAGAGCACCAAGTCGGCAGTGGCTACGCTGGCTCTCTCCCCAGAAAAATCGGAAAAGTACCATGCACGGATCCGCGAACTGATCGAGAACATGGAAGCCCAGTACAACATCTTGGGCAGCACTGACTACGATCTTTCTGATAAAAGTACAGTCATTAATGAATCGTTTGGCGATATTTACCGCGATGACAAGGTGCAGATCGAAGATGATCTGGTCGAAGGCCGGAGTACTGCCTACAATAAAAACATCAAAAGTTATTTACAAGACATTGTTACTTTCTTCGGTGAGGCAAAGTTTGTGCTAGAACTGGCCAAGATCGACCCACCGATTGTAACTGAAGATGGGCACACTTCGTTCAAAGTGACCCTAAACCGCAATTTGACCGCCACGACCAAAAACGGGCAGAGCATTAACCGGACTGTTAAGCGATTTGTGGAGATTAACATCGTCGATCAGGCCAAGGATGAGCTAAAAGTGGTGAGCGTTTACACCACTGGAGCCGGTGGTGTGGTCGGGCTCCAGTTTTGGTGGGCCGGACTTCCCCCCGAGTGGAAAACGCTTGGCATGGGCGCGATGGCGATCCCCGACACTGTGGCCACCGAAGATCAACTCAAGCAATGGACTGAGGTCAGCGCGCTCAGCCTGCGTGACCGCCCAACCCTGAGCGACTTGACTCCTTTGGCAGCTTTCAAAAATATTAGACAATTAGATATTTCCAATACTGGCGTAGAAGACATCGGCCCGGTGCGGGATCTGATCAGGCTGGTCGTTCTCAACGCTACTGGTACCAAAATATTGGCCATTGATGCCCTCAATTTCTTGGTCAGCCTTACCGAAGTAAATTTGGACGGAACTAAAATCACCAGCATCAAACCGCTCACCAACTTGGTCAATTTGGAAAAAGTGAGCCTGCAAAACACCCTCGTGCGCGACTTGGCCCCACTGGCAGGCGCGGCCAAGCTACGACACTTGGCCTTGGCCGGCTCTCCAGCGGAATCGGTTGGTCCGCTCAGCAACCTGAGGGGCTTGCAAACCTTGGATTTATCTAGTTCCAAAGTAACCAATCTGGCACCCTTGAGCAATCTGGGGGCACTGCTAGAATTGGTGTTGGACAATACCGATGTCAAATCAGTCGCCAGCCTCCAGTCGCTTACTGCCCTTCAAGTGCTCTCGCTCAACGGATCAGCGGTGGCCAATTTAGCTGGACTGGGCAAAATGCCCGCACTCAAAACGATTTATGCCGACAATACCGATATTAAGCGGAGTGCCGCCCAAGCCCATCTTTTGGCCAATCCTGCGTCTCTGGTGGTTTTTGAAACAGCGGCCCTCAAAAAATGGTGGAAGGATTGTCCCGAAAATTGGAAAGTCCTCTTCCAAAAATCCAACAAATTCAGTGGGGACCCCACCAAAGAACAACTGGCCCAATTGGCCAATTTGAACGAAATAGACTTGGAAGGACAGGCCGCAATCAACACACTGGCCCCCTTGCAAGCTTTGCCCGAATTGCGCTCGGTGCGAGCCGCCAACACCACGGTAGTGGATCTCGTCCCCCTGGCCCGCCTGGCTCACCTAAAAACCCTGAATTTGGACAACACCAAAGTAACAGACTTGAAACCACTGGCAGCCCTGGCCGAACTAGAGGAATTGCGGGTGGCAGGCACTCCCCTCAACAGTTTTGCGGGCTTAGAAAAACTGGCCAAACTCAAACTGGTGTATGCCGATGAAGCGGCCGTATCCCGCAACAGCAAAGCCGTGATCGAGTTTATTGAGATACAGCCCCAGTGTTTGTTGATTTATAAAACCGATGTTCTGCAAAAGTGGTGGAAGGGCTTGTCGCCCGATTGGCAACAAGTTTTTGGGCAATATGAGAAGTTTGCCGATCCCAAAACCCCCGCAACCGAAGGACTGCACCACTTGGCCTTGCTCAAATCCTTGGAAATCAACCAGCCACGCATCAACAGCCTCCAACCCGGCACTATTCTTTATCGATTGGAATCGCTGAGTTTTACCAACACGCAGATCAGTGATTTGACACCCGTGGCCTCGTTCTCGCGCTTGATCACGCTTCGCTGTCCCAAAAACCCAATTGGCGACTTATCACCAATCGGCGGGATGCAATCGCTGCGGTTCCTGGATTGCGAAAACACCGCGATTGACAATTTGGAGCCCCTCGCCGGACTTACCAAATTGAAAGAGCTGCATTTTTCGGGCACTCAGGTCAAAAAACTCAAAGGATTGGAAAGCATGACCGGGCTGGAAACGTTGGAGTTTTACAGTACAGCGGTAAATAGCCTTAAATCCTTGGAAGGGTTGCCCAAGCTCAAACTGATCAAATGCTACAATACCAAGCTTTCCAAAGGGGATATTTCGGGGTTCAAAAAAGCGCAACCCAAGTGTGAAGTCATTCATTATTAAAGTTCACTGAAATAATCATTGGCCGGTTAGTGCTGGGCGGATACGCCGATGCACCATCAGTTTTAGGCTACCGAGAAGAGTTAACCATTGACAATCAAAAAAACCAATTCGATCAATCGCCTAAATCACCATCAGCTTAGTCAAAAAAACAAATAAATGAAAAAAATCCTGTTGTTCGTGCTTTTGGGCTGCGCTTTGGGCACTTTCCCACAGGCCAGCCAAGCCCAGCTCCTGTGGGAAATCAGTGGTAATGGCCTCAAACATCCTTCCTATCTGTTTGGCACGATGCACCTGAGCGACAAGCGGGTGACCCGGCTGAATGATTCGACTTGGAAAGCTTTCAACCGCAGCGAAGTGTTTGCGGGAGAAATGATTTTGGACCAGTCGCTGGCTTTTAAGGCAATGGGCATGATCATGTCGCCGCCCGACAGCACGCTGCCCGCGCTCCTCTCCCCAGAAAAGTACCAAGTGGTGCAGGAGAAACTAGCCGAGAAATTTGGCCCCATGTCAAGTATGTTTGAGCGCATGAAACCACTGTTCCTCTCCCCGCTGCTGGCCAATAAAGATGGCGACTTGATGGATCCCGAAAAAATGAAGCAGGGTGGCAAACCCTTGGATCTGTACTTGCAGGAAATGGCCACCGACCGTAAAATGGAAGTGGTGGGGCTTGAAACTTTTGAAGAGCAGATGGATGCCTTCAACAGCATCCCGCTAAAGCTACAAGCTGAAATGCTATATGAACAAATAGTGGGCGAAGGCTCGGAAGAGAGCAGTGCCAACAGCATGGAAAAGATGATCGGCCTCTACCAACGGCAGGAACTGGACAGTTTGTTTGACCTGACGTCCAAGGAATTATCAGCCAACCTGAACGAGCAACTGCTCACTAAACGCAACTTCAACATGGCCGACCGAATGGAAAAGCTGATGGCAACTAAGCGGGTATTTACCGGTGTGGGGGCGGCGCACTTGCCCGGGGCTTCCGGTGTGATTGAACTGTTGCGCAAAAAAGGCTACAAAGTTAAACCGGTCAAGTTTAAATAGCCTTAATTCCTGATGGCTTCAAGTTTACTTTTGAGGCGCAAATTTTGGTCAGTGTCCAGTTTTTCATTATCGTCCAGATAGATTTGGTTGTCTATCCCATGAGCAATGATCTCGATCATGGCTTCCCGGGCCGCGGTGTCCAGCCGCCGCAATGCGGTGACTACCCGCTCAGGATGGTTGGCAAAACACTGGGCCAAGGCCACCGAGGGCATTTCGCTTTGAGCACCCCGGTCGGCCCAAAGAGTGGCGAAGAGCTGTTGTAGCGTGGCCATGTCCTGCGACTTGCGGAAATAATCGGCAAATTCACTTAGCAAAGGATCAAACTTTTCATCATTAAATTTTTCCACCACCAGTCGCATCGCCGTTTGGGTGGTCTGTTTGGGCGCTTCGATCTGCACCCGAAAGGTGTCGGCCAGTTGTTGGTAGGCCCGAAATACCGAATCAAATAGCACCTTTTGGGCCGCCAACGGCAGTTCGCTGATCAAGGCCACTTGATCGGCTGGCACAGAGCCCGATTGATAATCCACCACCGATTGGGCTGGCCACCAAGACTGGGGATTTTTCTCACAATAGATAAAATCGCCAAATTGGGCCGGTTGCCGCTGGGCAGTTGGACTGGATGCAAGGTGCCAGCTCGGGGAGCGGTGGACAAACACCGCCAATTGGAACTGCCCCAAAGCCGAAAGAAATGGCAACAACAGGAAGGTGAGCCAACTGAACAAAAACAATTTCATAAATGGATAGCGGTCTGAAAAGCTGAAAATAAAGTGCCAAAGTAATCAAAATCAGGGGAGGGATTATCGTTTTGCCCCCTTGGTTTGGTTCCAGCCCGGCGATAATGGTTGCCGGGCCAGAGCGTCTTTAAGCTTCGTTTACCCCAATTTAATGACCGATTTCGGCTTCTTCCAGAGCGGCTGCTTTGGCTGGATCGAAGTTGTCGTCAAACTCGCCCTCCCAGCGGGCAATGACCACCGTGGCCAGGCAATTGCCGATCACATTGACCGAAGTGCGCCCCATGTCCATGAGCGCATCAATGCCCAAAATAACGGCAATGGGCCAATCGGGCAGGTTGAATGAAGCAATAGTGCCCGACAAAATGACCAGAGAAGCCCGCGCTACCCCCGCCACTCCTTTGCTAGTGAGCATAAGGGTGAACACCATGATCAACTGCGTACTGAATGGGAGATCGACCTTGGCGGCTTGGGCCACAAAAATGGCAGCCAGTGCCAAATAAAGGGTTGTGCCGTCAAGGTTGAAACTATAGCCAGTCGGCATTACGAAGGACACAATCTTGCGCGGCACCCCAATGGCTTCCATCGCTTTCATGGCCTTGGGCAAGGCTGACTCCGAGCTGGCAGTGGCAAACGCCAATGACACTGGCTCTGCAATGGCCGCCACGAACTTTTTGATGGGAACCCTGGCGATCAGGGCAATGGGCAACAAGACCAGGAAAATAAATGCCAGCAGTGCCCCATAGAGCGTGAGCAGCAATTTGAGCAGGTTGAGCAATACCCCAAACCCCATTTCGGCCAAGGTATAGGCAATGGCGCCCCCGACCGCAAACGGGGCCATGTACATGATCACATTGGTAAATTTGAACATCACTTCCGACATGCTTTCCAGCGCGTTCAGCATGGTCACTTTGTAGCGCGATTTGACCTGCGACAACCCAATGGCAAATAGGATACTGAACACCACAATTTGCAACACTTCACCATTGGCGATCGATTTGGCAATGTTTTCCGGGAAAGTATGGAGCACGATCTCCTGCCAATTTTGCTCTTTCACTTTGGGGATGCCATCGGCGATCATCGCCGCCGACTGCTCAATCCCCGCCCCTGCTTGGCTCAAATTAATGGCGGCCAAACCCACAAACAGCGCAATGGTGGTCACTACTTCAAAATAAAGGAGCGATTTCCAGCCCAAACGGCCCACCTGCTTCATGTCAGAGTGGCCCGCAATGCCCACTACGAGCGTGCCGATCAACAACGGGGCAATAATGGTTTTGATGAGCCGGATGAATATATCGCTCAACACTTTCAAGTTCTTGGAAAATTCGGGGAAATCGTGGCCGAGGGCCGCCCCCACAAACATGCTGACCACGATCCAAGTGGTCAGGTGGTTTCGCCGATAGCCATAATACCCGAACAATCCAAGGCCCGCCCACCGCAGGGGCATCAGCACTGCTTCGGGCAATAACAGCACCGCGTTGGCATTGAGCACGCTCAATAAAATAGCAAGTCCACCCACGCCGGCCACGCCCCATAAAAGTTGACTGTATTTGGGTTGCTGAGGGACTGGGGCCGGGTTCACATCAAGATTGACCATAGAATAGGGAAAGTGATTAGTTGTATTGCGCAATTTAGCCAAGTTCCGGTTTTTAGCAATTTTTGGGGGCTATTTGGCGGTTTTGGCCCGAAACTCTACCCACTTGGTGTCTATGTGAACCCCAAAATTTGCACATTGGCAAAAATACCTTAATTTTCCCCCTAACATTCCCAAAGGCACTATGGCAAAGATATTAATTATTGATGACGAAAAAAACATCCGCTATTCGCTCAGGGAAATTCTTGAGTACGAAAAGTACGAAGTGGACGAGGCCAAAGATGGGGAAGAAGGACTGGAGAAATTGACCAGACAGAATTTTGACATTGTGCTTTGTGACATCAAAATGCCCAAAATGGATGGGCTGGAGGTGCTAGAAAAAGCCATGGAACTGGGCAAGGACACTCAGTTTATCATGATTTCGGCCCACGGCAGTATCGAGGCGGCGGTAGAAGCTACCAAGAAAGGAGCCTATGATTTTATTCAAAAGCCACCCGATTTGAACCGGATGCTGCTCACCATCCGCCATGCACTGGACAAATCCTTCCTAGTGGCTGAAACCAAGGTGCTGCGGAAGAAAATCGCCAAGTCGATCGACATCATTGGCGAGTCGGAAGCCATTAACCGGGTCAAGGAAACGATTGAAAAGGTGGCCCCGACCGAAGCCAGGGTAATGATCACGGGCCAAAATGGTTCCGGCAAAGAACTGGTGGCCAAGTGGCTGCACGCCAAAAGTGGGCGGTCCCAGATGCCTCTGGTGGAGGTCAACTGCGCGGCCATCCCCTCCGAATTGATTGAAAGTGAGCTGTTTGGCCACGAAAAAGGTTCGTTCACCTCGGCCGTCAAACAACGAATTGGCAAGTTTGAGTTGGCCAACGGGGGCACGCTGTTTCTCGACGAAATTGGTGATATGAGCCTTTCGGCCCAAGCCAAAGTGTTGCGCGCCCTGCAAGAGCACAAGATTACCCGAGTAGGTGGCGACAAGGAAATCAAGGTGAATGTGCGGGTGCTGGCCGCTACCAACAAAAATTTGAAAGAAGAGATCAAAAATAACAATTTCCGTGAAGATTTATATCATCGCTTGAGCGTCATCGTCATCGATGTGCCACCGCTGAAAAACCGCATTGGGGACATTCCGCTTTTGATGGAACATTTTCTGGATGATATTTCGGCGGAATACGGCACTCCAAAAAAAATCCTCACCCCAGAGGCCATTGCCAAGCTCCAAAGCTACGAGTGGACGGGCAATATTCGCGAACTGCGCAACGTGGCCGAACGGCTTTTTATCATGTGTGGCAACGAGATTACTGCCCAAGACGTGGAAATGTATGCCTAAATATGCTTGTGCCCGAGCGAACAAAATTCACTCGGGCACAAGCATAATTGCCCGGAACTGCCAAGCACACTTTGGCCGAAATCGGTCTATGGTTTGGCCAAAAATTTGCTCAACCGGCCCAATTGATCCGTGCCAATCAGGCCAATGCCATTCGCGATCAATACTTGCCAGACCGCTTCATTTTCAGGGCTGGCCCAAAAACGCAGCTTTTTTCCCTGCCGATTGGCTTGCTGGGCCAAAGTTTGCAATTTGAACAACTCCTTTTCTGGAATCGGCCCCTCCCCTTTCCAGCCAAGTATTTTTCCGTACCGATCACTGATCACGGGCATCAATTCGGTTGGGTAATCTTTGTCCAACTCATCGGGACGGCCATCAATGGCCACCCAACGCATTTTTTCTTTCATTACAGTTTCAACGGGCCGATTGCCCGAAAGGAACACCAACAAAGCACCTTGGTGCACTGTTCCATCGTTCCAGTGAGTTAAAATCTCTTGGTAATCAGCTAATTGTGCTTTTAATACTTGATAAGTGGCCTCCGATTCGGTCTTGATATCGATCATCAAATAAATGGGCGGCGCGTAATTGGGATAGACTTGGCCACCATTTTCCTTGATCCGCTTTTGCAGCGGCCCCAAATACAACTCTTTCAGCGTTTTGGCCGTGCCCAAACGGGGGGCATTGTGCGAAACATATAGCTCCCCATTGACCAAATGAACATCGGCTTCAATACTGGTGAATCCAGCCGCCAATGCCTCAAAAAGCGGCGTGGCGTGCTCGTAATCGTTGTGGGCATGGGCTTTGGGGTGGACGATCACCTGCCCAACCAGCGCAGGGGCCAAAAAGCAGGATATAATAAAGGCAAGGAACGGTCGCATGGTGCTGCTGTCTCAACAAGTTTGATTGACAAATTTAGCTAAATTAGGCTACGAAGTTGGCCAAAATCAGCAACTGCCCAGTCAGTTATCCCACTGATCACTTTACTGAAACGATGAGTTCACCTACGCGGGCAGCATCCACCAGATTTCAAATCTACGCAAATCGTCCATTTAATTCTCAGCAAAGGCACCAAAGCTGCCAACGAGTCACGCATGGTCGTGCCGGTTGCTAGGCATGCCCACAACAGCCATTGAGCGCAACATCGCTGAACTGACCACCGAAAGCCCTGAAGTTCTAGCGCAAAATAGGCAACTGAACTTCAGGGCATTGGCTCATTTGACGGTCAACTCACCCACTTTATTTTATTTCTTTGCCCCCCGCAATCAAGTTGCTGAACAGGCGGTAAGCACCGGGCACACCGGCCGGCAGTTGCCGAAAAAAAGCGTATCCCGTATAAATGAAGGCCCCTTTGCCGTGTTTGGCGTACAGTAGGCCCCCCGGCAAGGGCGTGCGGCCCGGATCGGCACAAGCCAGTATTGTTTCGTAGCTCTTGTCCCATTGATCGGCAAAATAGAGGCCGCGCTCTTGGACCCAATCCTTGAAATCTTCGTCCGTAATTTTATTGGGCACATTGAGCAAGGCGTGGCCCGGGGCCAAAATGGAAACGGGGGCCTCCTCCAGCGTTACACGATCACGGGAAATGCGGAAAGGCATCGGGCCGATGTCCTTGGTGACCAAGCCAAAGTTGACATTGTACTGCACGATCACCGTGCCGCCCTTTTTGACGTAATCCAGCAATTGTGGACCGTGGAATTTAAGGCGACCCTTGGCGTTGTAGGCGCGGATTCCGGTAATAATGGCATCAAACCGGCTCAAATCAGTGTTCTCAAAATTCTGTTCGTTCAACTCGGTAACCGTGTAGCCGATTTGCCGTAGGCTAGCCGAAATCTCATCACCAGCTCCTTCATAATAGCCGATATTCGTGCCCCGGACTTGGATGTCAAGCTTCACCGCCCGGGCTTGGGGTCGGGGAAACAGGGTTTGGATCGGGATATGGGGATAGGAAATTTGCTCCATGCCAAAGGCTGGCTGCCCATTGATCTTGACGCCAATCGTGACTACGCTCTTATCACGAGGGGGGAACAATTTGAACACCACGCTTTTTTCTTCTTCCTTGAAAGTCATTTGGTAACTTATTTCGGCAGGTTCGCTGCGCCACCCGGCCGGCAGATCCAGTTCAACCACGCCCTGAGTTTTGCTTCGTCCCGCCTTCAACACGATGTGCACGTCTTTGGGTTCTTCGCCCGAAAATACATAGACCTGTTCTTTGAGGTTGGCCGTCATCTCGGGAACTACCTCAAAAGGTCGGTACAATTCACCGTCCACCCGATGGGTCCACTTGTGGAGCATGGGCACGTCATAGGTGAACAAAATGCCTTCCAGTTCCACCCCAAAAGTGACCACTGTCTCCGAAGGGCTTTCGGGCAGGCCCACCAGCAATTGATCATCAACTTGGTACATGCCTTTCTGTAGCGGCTGGCGCAACCAGTAGGGCTGGGTAATTTGAGTTTTATCGCTCAACTTATACTTTCGCTTCTGCACCACGGGCACGTTGGTCAGCAACATTTTGTCGAGACTGGGCTGGGCGCTTTGGTCAAATTTGGCTTGGTAAACCTTCCAAGTGGCTTTTACCTCATTGCGTTTGAGGGCAATGAGGGTTGTGTTGATCGAATCGCCCGCCACTGCTGAGTATTCATCGGCGGTCACTTCAAACCATAGGCCGGCACACTCACGGATTACTTCCTGCAAATCCCTCTTTTTGGTTTTCAACCAATATTTTTCTGTTTCGTCGGTACCGGGCATTTTGTCCAATTCGCGATAGGCTTGCAGTAGCAGCGGCAGGCTGGCTTGGGGTTGATCAGGCTTAAACTTGTCATAAGCCTCTTTGAGGATCTTGCCAATTTTGTCACCGCCTTTGATCCGGGCCCACGTGGGGTCTATGCCCTCAAAAAGGGTTTTGGGCACTGCTTTATCCCCGATTTTAGGTTGGAGGTACTCAATGCGCGCCCCTCGATCCTTGCCCGACCCAAAGCCCTGGCTTTTGTGCTGGGTGCGGCTGTCCATCGCGATGTCGTAATAACTCTCGCCCAGCAGGGGGTTGTAGAGGCCCACGTCCACTTTGAGCAGGCCGGTCTCGTCCACTTTGGTGGTATCGCTAAACCCCGGCCGCCATTTGTTCCAGAGCAATCGTTTGGGTTGCCAAGCGGGGTAATGGGCCAACTGATCGGGATATCGACTGGGATTGCCGGCCGCTTGAAATGCTTCTTCGGCCAATAGTGCAGAGGAAGTGTGGTGGCCGTGGCCCGCCGTGCTATCGGGGGGGAAGCGGGTGATGATCACGTCGGGCCTAAACTTGCGGATGATCCACACCATGTCGGCCAGCACCCGCTCCCGATCCCAAAGCAGGAGCGTTTCCTGGGGGTTGCGCGAGAACCCAAAATCATTGGCGGTCGAGAAAAACTGTTTGCCCCCGTCAATCCGGCGGGCGGCCAGTAGTTCTTGGGTGCGGATCAGGCCCAGCAGATAACCTTGTTCGCTGCCGATCAGGTTCTGGCCGCCGTCGCCCCGGGTCAGTGAGAGGTAAGCCGTTTCATAGTTTTCGTGCTTGGCCAGATAAGCAATGAGCCGGGTGTTCTCATCATCAGGATGGGCCGCCAAGTAAAGGACCGATCCCAAGGTTTGCAACTTTTTGAAAGCCAATTGTAAATCACTGGCTTTCATTGGTTTAAGGGCTTGGGCGAAGAGTTGGGGGGATAAGCCAGCCACCAAAATCATTACAATTAGTCCGAAAAGTAATTTTTTGTGCATCTCGATCAACGATTTGAGGAAGAACAAACATACTCATTTAGGGGCAGTTTACCTTGATCTTATCTGTTGAATTCAGTTTAGCACTACCACTGCGCAAAACAAATATTAGCAAAACAAATATTTGGGCTAAATTTACCCCAGTGTATTCAACGTATGCTGGCTTTACGTTGCCAAAATGATCACCTCCTTGTAGATCAGGGCAACCAGTTGTGTTCATCTACCAAATTGAATTTAACTTAGCATTTATTCACCCAAAAAACAACCAAACGGCCATGCCAATTTATCATCGACTCGGCAAGATCCCCCCCAAACGACATACCCAATTTGAAAAGGCGGGGGGAGGATTCTACTATGAACAACTCTTTGGCACTGAGGGCTTTGTGGGGATGTCTTCGTTGATGTACCATCTCTATCGGCCCACGATGGTGCGCGAAATCCTCCATTCGGTGAGTGTGGCCCACAAGATTGCCGTGGAACGCAACATTACGGCCCGTCGGATGTTGGGCTTCCAAGTGGCCCCAGCTGACGATTTCCTAACCAGCCGGACCCCACTTATGGTCAATAGTGACTGCACAATCGGAGTGGCCGCGCCCCGGCTCAGCCTCACCGACTATTTTTACAAAAATGCCGATGCCGACGAACTGCTGTTTATCCACCACGGTAGCGGCACATTGCGCACACAATTGGGCAATATTCCCTTTGAACCGGGCGATTATTTATTAATCCCTCGGGGCATTATCTACCAGCTTTCATTTGCAAACCCCAACAACCGACTGCTGTACGTAGAGTCGTCTTCGCCCATTTATACGCCCAAGCGATACCGGAACTGGTTTGGGCAACTGTTGGAACACTCGCCCTTTTGTGAACGGGACTACAAATTGCCCCAAGAACTGGAAACGCATGACGAGCGTGGTGATTTTTTGGTCAAAATCAAAAAACAGGGCGTACTGCACGATCTCGTTTTGGCCGCGCACCCGTTTGATGTCGTCGGTTGGGATGGCTACAATTTCCCCTACGGTTTCAGCATCCACAATTTTGAACCGATCACGGGCCGGGTTCACCAGCCGCCCACTGTCCACCAAACCTTTGAGAGTGAACGTTTTGTGGTGTGTTCTTTCTGCCCCCGAATGTATGACTACCACCCCAAGGCGGTGCCCGCTCCCTATAACCACAGCAATATTGATTCAGAAGAAGTGCTTTATTATGTCGATGGCGATTTTATGAGCCGCAATGATGTGGAGCAGGGAATGTTTACGTTGCATCCGGGTGGAATCCCGCACGGGCCGGCCCCCGGCGCAATGGAGCGCAGCCTTGGCAAGACCGAAACCAAGGAATTGGCGGTCATGATTGACACGTTCCGCCCACTTATGCTCACTGAGGCCGCCATGAAAATTGACGATGGAAAATACTATAAATCTTGGGTGGAGTAGTTTTTTTGGCCAACGGAGGGGACAAAAAACTCTTTGTCCCCTCCGCTGTTGAACTAAAGTGGGCTTGCCACTACGAGCGCCAAAATCGCAGCATCACTACCTCGGCCAACAGGAAAAACAGCGCTGCCACCAATAAATACCGCCAAAGTGGCAAGGCTATGTTCTTGGCACTGAACTCACTGGCAAACCGATCGGCAGCAGTACCCTCAAATACTTGGACGTTTTTGCGCCCCGCAAACAAGGCTTTTAGTTCAGCGGCCGAATAGGCCGCAAAACGCGACTCGCTCTTGTCGTAGTTGAACGCGACTTGGCCCATTGGCTGGTTGTCCCGGCGCCGGGCCAAGGTATAATTGCCCGCCACTAAGTTAGCCTTAGGGATTTCAATGACCAGTTGGTTGCCCGACAAGCGCTGGGGCGGGATCAGTTCCAGGTTAGCATTAGCGCTGTCCGCGTAGGTGAGTTTGAAAATATCATTGCGCCCATACGTTTCCCCCTCGTTCAACGGCAGGGTGATCACTGGCTCGCTGAACGAGAAGGCCAGCCGATCCGGGTTTTTGCGGCTTGAAATGGCTATTTTGTACATCACCGGGACAAAGAGCGCGTGCTTGGCAAAATTGGAATAAGCATCGCTCAAGGGGGACGCATTCAAATAAACTGTGCTGTTGAGCAGACCGAAGGTGGAAAGGAACGGCTGGTCGTTGCGGAAGTTGAGCAGGGAACTGCCCCCCGACCAACTAATGACCGGGACAGCTTCGGGCACGTTCATGTTGGGTGCTATCTTCTCAAACACGCCGTTGAAGAAAGGGTTGCGGCTATCGGGCGGGTTGAGGGCCAACCGACTGGGCGCTGCGGTTATTGGGTTGATCTTAATCCCCAACAAAGAGGTGTAGCCCTCCGGGTTGATCTGGGCCGGCGGAAAAACGACCAACGCCCCTCCCCTAGCCAAAAAATTGCGCAGAGCAACCATCAGGCCACTGTCCACTTCCCGCACCGACTGCAACACAACCACGTTGGCGGTGTTGAGCTTGTTGTAATCCACGGCAGCAATGCTGTATTTCTCCATTTTGAAGAAAGGTTCGTTGCCGTAAACACTGCTTATAAAGTTGTCATTATCACCTGAAATATGAACTATCCGAATTTCCGGGGCGACGGAAATGGTGAAGAAGTAATCGTTGTCAAAAATGACCGGATAATCGTCCACATTGATCCGGCAAGGTTTTTGGCCTGGCGTGGAAACAGCAAAATTGAGTTGGAGTACTTCACTGGCTCCCGGTTCCAAGCTCACCGTGCTGCCCGAAACCTGCTTGCCATCAATAAACAGCTTGACGATCTTATCGGTGACTCCTTGCGAACCAAAATGGCTCACCTTTACGTGAAGGATGTTGTTTTCATTGATTTTGACAAAGGGATTGTCCAGCCAAACCGAATCAATGTACAAATTGGAAACATCATTGGGCGCGAGCGGGATGAGGTAGAAATTGTTGGTGCTGTCCAGATCCAAGGTGGCCAGATCACCGGACGAATATTTTTGGAAATCAGAAATCCAGAACAAATGGTTGCGCTTTTCGCTGGTATTGGCCCCGAGCGTGCTCAGTTGGCGGCCATAAACGCTTTTAAAATCGCGCCCAGTGTTACTAAAATCCATTTTGGCCAGTAAATCCGCCGCTTTGCCCGCTTCGAAGAAAAAATTCTGATCGGCTTCAAAACTGTTGTTCAGCACGGCAAACTGGGCATTTTTGGGGAATGCCTTGAGCGCTTGCCCGGCATAGTCCACCGCGGCATCAAACAGTTTCTTTCCATCCCGCTCGTTTTGCATACTGAACGAATTGTCCACATACACACTGATATAATTACTGTTGGCCACACTATCAGCCAATTTGCTGGGCAGGAAAGGCTGGGCGAAAGCCATGCACAAGGCAATGATAAACAGACACCTGGCCGCCAGCACCAGCAGGTTTTTGAGCCGGTTTCGTGAGTTTGACACGGCCTTGACATCGCGCAAAAATTGGATGTTGGTGAAAAAAACCTTTTTAGGCCGCTGGAAATTAAACAAGTGAATGATAATGGGGACCGCGATCAAAGATGAACCCCACAAAAATGCTGGATAAATAAAATTCATCAGTTCTTATATAAACTTAGCTTGCTAAGATAAAGGTTTTTTTAAGCTTCTGCAAGGTAAGTTTTTATTGACAAACATCAACGGGCCAGCACAAAATTGTACTTTAGAGAGATTAAGCACTATTTTTAATTGATTGACCAACAATTTATTAGCTACTATTGGGATCATCCAACTTTAGGTTAAATTTGCAATGTTTTTCAAGCATACCTGTTCCTTTTAAAAATTTACATCATAATGGTAGAAACGAGCACTTACGTTCCGTTCAAAGTAAAAGACATCAAGCTTGCCGAATGGGGCAGGAAAGAAATGCGCTTGGCCGAGGCAGAAATGCCGGGTCTAATGACCCTGCGCAAGCAATATGGCGAAAGCAAGCCCCTCCAAGGTGCGCGGATCGCGGGCTGTTTGCACATGACCATCCAAACTGCGGTCTTGATCGAGACTTTGGTGGTTTTGGGCGCAGAGGTTACTTGGTCTTCTTGCAACATTTTCTCTACTCAAGATCACGCGGCTTCGGCAGTTGCCGCTGCTGGGGTATCGGTATATGCTTGGAAGGGCCTGACCGAAGAAGAATTTGATTGGTGTATTGAACAAACTTTGTTCTTTGGCGAAGATCGCAAGCCGTTGAACATGATTTTGGATGATGGCGGCGACTTGACCAACATGGTGCTTGACCGCTACCCTGAACTGATTGCGGGCATTGGTGGGATTTCTGAGGAAACCACCACGGGTGTTCACCGCTTGTATGAGCGCGTGAAGAACGGTAAATTGCCACTCCCCGCAATCAACATCAATGACTCGGTGACCAAGTCCAAGTTTGACAACAAATACGGTTGTAAAGAATCTTGTGTAGATGCCATTCGCCGGGCCACCGATGTTATGATGGCCGGTAAAGTGGCTGTCGTGGCCGGTTACGGTGACGTGGGCAAAGGCTCGGCAGCTTCGCTCAGCGGGGCTGGTGCGCGGGTAATCATCACTGAAATTGACCCGATCTGCGCACTACAAGCAGCGATGGACGGCTACGCAGTGCGCAAAATGAGCAATGCCATTAAGGAAGCCGATATTGTGGTGACTGCCACCGGCAACTTGGGCATATTGAAGGAAGAGCATTTCCGGGCGGCCAAGGATAAAGTAATTATTTGCAATATTGGCCACTTTGATACTGAAATTGACATGGCTTGGTTGAACAAGAACTATGGCCACGCCAAGACCGAGGTTAAACCCCAAGTGGACATCTATGACGTTGATGGTAAAGATATTATTGTCTTGGCCGAAGGTCGTTTGGTAAATTTGGGCTGTGCCACCGGCCACCCATCTTTTGTGATGTCCAACTCATTCACCAACCAAGTCTTGGCCCAGCTTGAGCTCTGGATCAACGGCAAGAACTACGAGAACAAAGTCTATATGTTGCCCAAGCATTTGGATGAACTGGTGGCCAAACTCCACTTGGAAAAAATTGGGGTGGAACTGGAAGAACTCCGCGAAGAGCAGGCCGAATACATTGGCGTGCCCCAAGCTGGCCCTTACAAGCCTGATTACTACCGCTATTAATCGGCTTTTTGTTCCTGATTTTTGTATTGCATTGCCAAAGCCCGACTGTAAAGCCGGGCTTTGGTGTTTTAGGACTGATCGGTATTTCAACACTTAGATTTACTTCCCCCAATGAAAACTTGGTTTACTTTTCTACTCATTCTAGGTACTGTTTGGGGCTGCCAGACTGGCAAGCCCGGCCCAACAACTGCCCAAGCGGCGGACGATCTGGGCGGCCCAACTTGGGTGCCCGATCCTACCCGCATGGATCCGCGCTACCCAGATATGCAGGAATGGGCCAAAGCAGGGGTGCGCGGGGGCATTCCGGCGCGTTCGGCCACTCCCGTACGCAAGCGGCTGGCCCCGGGTGTCGATTTGCAAGCGGCCATTGATGAGGTGGCCAAAGCTGGCGGAGGAGTTATCTGGCTGGCCCCCGGCGATTACCCCATCCACCAAACCCTGCGGTTGCGGAGCCGGGTAGTGCTGCGCGGGGCCGACAAAGCCCAGACCAGACTGATGATCAAAATGAAAGCAGGTTTTTTCAAATTGACCAAACTGCCCCAAACGGTGGCCATCTCGGCCGATAGTGTGCAGCAGACAGGCTTGGAAGACCTCACCATTCGGTATGCTGCCGTGGACTTTGAGCCGTATGACAAAACTGATTTCTCGGCTGAATGGGACAAACGGGTGTTTCATGAAGACGAAACCCGCGATACCACCACTTTTGTCCACTCGCTCTCTATTGCCAACTCCACCGACAGTTGGGTGGATAATTGTAACTTTCTTTGGGCGGGAGCACATCCAGTAGGCATCAGGAATTGCCACCACATCACCATGCGCCGCAATTTTGTGGATCGGGCCTACGTCAAAAAAGATGGGATGCACGGTGGTTACTATGGCTGTTTCGCCTCCACACATTGCTTGTTTTATCAGGAAACCATTCGCCGGATCCGGCATTTTGCCCTGATGTTGCCCGGCTGCAAATACAATGTCGTTTATCGCTGCGATTTTGAAACAGATGTCAATTTTCATGACCAAGATGATGGCCATAACTTAGTGGAGCAAACCCGCGTTCATACCCCGGTTTGGCACAGTTGGAACGCCGTGGCCTATGGTGCCAAGGGCCAACACCAGCCTCCCGGCCCCAGTAACATCCTGTTCAACAACGATGTAAATGCCAAGGGTACGCCCAATGCCTACAACCGGAGCAAGGCGGTCAATCAGCCAGGCGCAGTTTTCATGTTGGCCACGAGTTTTGAAGAGCCCACCGTCAGTTTGCGTGCCGACTTGCCCGCGCCCAAGTTTGGTACTTTTTATGCGGTGCGCCAAAAATAATTGAGGGCCTACCGATACAAGGCCAACCACTGATCAACCAAAGCCCCCAAGCTGTGAATAGCTTGGGGGCTTTGATCGGGCTATTATTTTGTCTGGGGCTTAACTATTTGACAATCTGCGCCGTGTGGTTTTTGGTATCCACTTTTTCAATCACTTCTTGGATCAGCCCGGCTTCATCGACGATAAAAGTGACGCGGGCGGTTCCCATGTACTTGCGGCCGTACATAGACTTCTCTACCCATGTACCATAACTTTCGTGGATTGCCTTGTCAATGTCGGCAATCAATGGGAAAGGCAGGCTGTACTTTTCCCTGAACTTCAAGTGCTGCTTCTCATTGTTACTACTGATGCCCACCACCGCGTAGCCCTTGGCCATTAGCAGCTCATAATTATCGCGCAAGTTGCAGGCTTCGGCAGTACAACCGGGCGTATCGTCTTTGGGGTAAAAATAGAGTACCAATTTTTTGCCCTTGAAGTCGGCGAGCTGGATAGTTTCGCCTGCATGGTTTTTGCCCACAAAATCGGGGGCCTGGTCACCGGGTTTCAATAACATGAGTAAGGATGTTTATACTGGGACGATATGAATTTGAGCAGTGGTTTGATTTTCCATCGCTTGTCTAACTGCGATCATCTGACCACGCCCGATTTTGGTTGTTTTGTGCGTCCACAAAGAACGGCAAAGTAGTAACTTTTTGTGCCCGGGCTTGTTTAGAGCCACTGATATACTTTGGGTTGGAAAGGACAACCACCTTGGCCTGATCCGCAAAGCTCGGCGAGCAAAAGACCTATTTTTTCCCAAAAATCAACCCATCTAGGCTCCAGATTCCCGATCCGGTGAAAAGATAGAGCACGCCAAAGAGTAAAAACATGAAAGGGTGCTGTTCTTCGTACCAAAATCTTCCTTGGCCAAAAAAGAACGTAATGTAAGTGAAGGTACCAATGCAGATCAACGCCCCAAGCCGGATAAAAAGCCCCAGAAAGATCGATAAGCCCGCAATCAGTTCCGCCAACTTGCCCGCATATACCATCAAGTGGCCATACGATCCTTTGAAATTGTCCCAATTGGCATAACTGTCCATCAACTTTGCCTGAAAAACCTCTTGCCCGTGGTAGATCAGCAATAATCCAACAATCATCCTGACAATTGCTGCTCCTTGGCTTGGCCAAATTGGATTGGGGCTCAATAAAAAGGCCATTGATATTGGTGTTTTTTTGGTGAATCTAACCAATGTTGCACATTAGAATACTCTGATTTTCCGAATTTTACCGTTTTCTAGGTGGAGCAAAGCAGAAACCTGAAAGGGGAAATCCCAAAGGGCATAAAAAAGACATTCCAGACCGAAACAGCTTGGAATGTCCCACACTTAGTTTAGCATAAAGATTAATTATCTGTTGCAAAGATTGTTAGTTTCTGTGACAACGCAAATAAGGCCACGGAAATTTACTTACGTGAGGTTTGAGACACACTGGGTCAATAGATCGGATAAAACCAGCGAACTAAGTTTAATTGAACAAATATTGCCCCCGTTTGTCCACTTGGATTTGGGGCAGTTGCTGATGGGTATTGAAATAATCGTGGCCAATTTTGAGGTTTTCCCAAAATGCCAACCGGATCGGATCTGGCCCAGTGGCCAATAAATCGGTCCAGTCGGGCCCGCTCATGCAGCTGGGAAAAATATGAACCGGAATGCTCCTCTGTCCGGCATGGCAGGCCTCGACGCAAAGCGTGTAGAGTTCCTTGATGCCCTCATCCGTCAATGGAATACACCCGATGGTAACGCAATCACCGTGGATGTAAATATCATCACCTGGATCGCGAGCAGTAGCCAATAAGCTATCTGAGTGGTTGGGATAATTGATCCCCAATGACAAATAAAAATTACTGTTGGGATTAAAATGATTGACTTGGTAAAACCCTTCGGGGATTTGCCGATCCCCTTGTGCCCGCTTGGGCCCCAATTCGCCCGAAAAAGCACAAAACGGATAAGTCTTGATCCGTTGAAAAACCGCTTGGCGGCCCAGCGGCTTGGCCCACACTTCGAGTACCCGATCCTTTTTATAGGCCCGCAGGAAAACCTCGACGCGATCCAATGACAAGTTCTTGGTGGCCAAGAGTTCGGCAAGTCCGGCCCGCTTTTCAGTGAAAGCTACCGCCACCCGCGCATGACGCAATTGTTGCGCTTTAAACGTGGTCGATTGGGCCGACAATATGGCCCAAAAGAGGAGCAGACAACCAATGGCTTTTAAGGGCATGTAAACCGGCAGAATGGAAAGTGGAAAGTTACAACTAAATGCACAAAAGCCAAGCAGAGGAAGTAACCCATTTCGCTATCTATCACTGGCAAAAGCGGCTTGTGCCAACAAAAAAACAACTCCGCAGTAGCTGAAGCTTCTGCGGAGTTGCCAACTGATTGGTTTAACGAATAAATCAAGCTAAAGTAGGTACCCAAATTAGCGCTTGGCGAAGCTGGCCGTGAACACGACTGGCCGCCCGGCCCACACGTCATTGCGGCTTTGGTTGGCGGGTGTAATGCCGACTTGGGGCAGATTCCCCAAATTGCCGGGGCTACTGAACGAAAGCACCAATTGATTGTCCGTAATGCTGCGGATGCTGGGCGAATAGTTGGTGTAGGTCGTGGGAGTGTAAACGGGTGCATTATTGGCCCCAAGGCTGACCGTGCCGTGAAACACGAAATCATAGTTCCACCGGACCACCTGCCCCCGCACAAAGGTGGGCCGACCCAAGCGCAGCAAGGTGGCCGACCCCGCTTCATCGTTGTTGCTGGTTACCCAAAAATTGCCTTGCTGGCGCAGGCCCCGATTCACCATCCAGAAACTGTCCAGCGCGGCTCCCCGGGCGGCAAATACCAACGTGTCAGTGAATGGCATGATGGGAGTGGGCCGACCTGTCACCAGCAAAGGGGCGGTATTGGGCGTAAGGATCACCGTGGTGTCGCGCAGGTTGGGAGCAATCCCCACTTGATACTTTATACTGAGCGATACGGGTATCCAAGTGCCGCGCAAGCGATCACGGGTGGCGGTATCTTGGTTGGCAGTGGGCAGATCTGGGGTTTCACAGGCCCAAAAAATACCAAGTAAGCCACTGATAAGCAATAAGTTGAATATTTTCATTTTACAATTTCGTGTTTATCGTTGAACTAAAAATGAGAGGGCGGGCTAGTCGTTTTGGATCAAGAGCGGATTGCGATCGATCATTACTTGGGGCACCACAAACACCAACAAACGGCTGTTCCAAGGCACTTCGGCGCAGTTGCTCATGCTACAATCGATGCCGTTGGGCGAAACCCCGCGGTCGGCTGGGTGGATCGATTGGCGCAGGCGGCGCAAGTTATGGATCCGGGTACCTTCGGCCACCATTTCACGCACAAACTCGGTGCGAATCTCCTCCAACAGGTTGGACGAAATATTGAGCGCGGGCAGGCCAGCGCGGGTACGCACGGTATTCAAATCGGTGAGGGCGAGCCCAACGTTGCCCTTGCGCTGGTTCATCTCGGCGCGCATGAGCAAAAATTCGGCTGATCGGTACATCACTATGTTGCTGTTCACGCCCTGGGTGGGGCCAAGATTGGCAGTTCCCAAGCTGCCCCATTTGCGGCTGAACCAAAGGCGGTTGGGGCTGTCCCAAGTGGTGATGGCAGTACTGGCTTGGCTGGTGTCGATCAAAGTGCGGTAGCGCAGATCAGTGCTGCGATTAAAGTTGGCCAATGTTTTGAAACGTTGGCTCAAGCGCAAGCTAGGCCCAGCAGTCAAGTTATTGACATTGCCCAATTGGGCGGGTGTGTATACGCTTTGCAAGGTATAGTGGGTACGCAGTGGCGCATTGTTGGTGGTGCGCGAGTTCCGGCCGACCACATTCACCAATTCAAAAATCACTTCATCGCGGTTGGCCGAGTTGGTGGTTGGTGTACTGCCGGCTCGCTGGAAAAGCCGCGCCAGCATATCGGAGCCGGGCACGAGTGGAAAACGATTGGCCGAACCGGGGCCAAGCAGGCGGTTGCACACGGCCAAACAGCTATCAACATTGTCTTGCTGCCAGTAAACCCGGGCCATGAGGGCCAGCGCGGCGTAGCGATTGCCCCGGGGCTGATAATCGGGCAGTTGCAGGTTCGGATCATAATTTTCGGGCAATAAACGCTCAGCCAAGCGCAGGTCAGACAATATGCTATCATAGGCAACTTGCACGCTTAAGCGGGGATAGGCCAGATCGCCAAAATTGGACAGCGACCGGTAGTTGCCTACCGGTCCAGGGTGGCTGTTGGTGGGTGTATACCCCCACGGATAACCCAAAAGGCGGGTCTGTTCAAAAATGCAAAGGGCGCGGATAAAGCGGGCTTCCCCCTCGATACGGCCACGCTGGCGGGCAATATCTAGTCGGGGGTTGGTCTGGCCGGGAGTCTGCACTTGGCCGGTGCTGAGGATCTCCAACACATTGTTGGCATTGTTGAGCCCAAAGGTGGACCACTGCAAAAACTCGGCTTGAAAACCATAATCTTCCTCGCGGTGGGTCCAAGTATAGACCCGTGACGACCGGCCCGGGCTGTTCCGATAGTTGACGTTGTTGATCGCTACCAGATCGGCAAAGGTTTCGCCAATAATCAGGGCATTGCCACCGAACCCGACCTCGCGGGCAAAGCCGGCATAAGCTCCAGTCAACAAAATGTCGAGCTCTTGAACAGTTTTTACGTTTTGGGCTTGGATTAGGGTCTTGGACTCGACCTCGTCCAAGTATTTTTCGCAGCCCGGGGCCACTAGCAGCAGGGTGGCCAAAGCAACCAAGTGCAAGAAACGGTAGGTGGGTGTGACTCCTTTGTTTTTCATATTTATAAATTTAATGACTTGATTTTTTGGAAATAAATAAATGGTGAACACTTGGGCGAAGCAAAACTGCTCACTGTGCCCAATATTTGGGCAGGGCAATGTCCTCCACGGCGCGCTTAAAATCCAATATTAAGGCCAATTAAGAAAGTACGCACCTGCGGCAGATCGTGGAAGGTCAAACCCGGCGAGAGGTTGGCAGTTGAGCCATCGGCTCCTCCATTGCGGAACACCTCCGGATCCCAGCCCGGAAACCGGGTGAACGTTAACAGGTTTTGGGCCGTAAGGTAGATCCTGGCCGAACGCAACTTGATTTTCTGGGCCAGTTCGGTGGACAAGTTATAGCCCAATTGCACATTTTTGAGGCGGACAAACGAGCCGTCGTGCAGAAACCGGGTGGATTCAAAACCACGGGCATTGGAATTCCATTGTAGGCGTGAGGGGCCGTCGGTGCGGGTCAGCTCGTCGGTCAGGTTGCCGATGCCGGGCACATTGGCGCGCAGTACTTGCCCAGTAGTGGCGTAGCTCTGGGCGCGTTCGCCTTGATCATAAATCCAGTTGCCTAGTTGGTAGTACACCAAGAAACTAAAGTCGAACTGTTTGAACTGGAAGGAATTGTTTATCCCACCAAAAATCGTGGGATAGGGCGTGCGATCCGATAAAATAAATTGATTGTTGCCAGCATTGTTGGCCACTGTCCCATCCCACAAGTTGCCGGTGGCCACAGTCTCGCCCGTATTGTTAAAAGTAACCCGGTCGCGTTCTTGGAACAGTTCGTTGCCCGTCACTGGGTCGAAACCAGCAAAACGGGGCAAAAAGTAAGCCCCAAGCGGATAACCCACCGCGGCAATGCTCGGGCCATTGATAACTTGGAACGGATAGTTCAGGAACGATGCGGTGTAGGTACTGAGCACCTTGTTTCGGTTGCCACTCACGTTGAAATCGGTGCTCCAGCGAAAGTTGGATTTGACCACATTTCTGGTAGTGATGGCGAACTCAACGCCCCGGTTGCGCACCGATCCCAAGTTGATGGTCATGCTGTTGTTGATTGTGCCAAACAATGGGCCCAAGCTATAATCAAGCAATAAGTCACTGGATACTTTATTGTAAAAGTCGAATGTTCCGCTCACTCGGCCTTTGAACAGGGAGAAATCAAGGCCGATGTTGGTTTGGGTGGTAGTTTCCCAACTTAGGTTGCTATTTCCCGGGCTGGTGAATTGTCCACCTTGTATCCCGCCATAGATCGCCGCATTGTAACCCACAAAGGTGAAGGCTTTTTGCCACGAGAAATTACCAATTTCGGCATTGCCAGTGAGCCCATAGCTGGCCCGCAACTTGAGCAAATCGATGGCAGGTACGTTTTTAAGAAACTCCTCTTCACTTAGTACCCACCCAACCGAGGCCCCGGGGAAAGTGGCCCAGCGGCGGCCTGACCCAAAACGGGAGGAACCATCGCTGCGCATACTGGCCTCAAACAGATACTTGTCTTTGTACACATAGTTGAACCGGCCAAAATAGGACACAAAGCGGAACGAGATTTCATTGTCAAAAACGACCGACCGGGCCGTGTCCAATCCACGATCACCACCGGTAGGCACCCGCTCAGTGATGTAAGTTTCGTTACTGGACAGCCGGTTCTGGACGCTGTTGCCCACCAATACGTTAATGCGGTGATCGGTGCCCAACTGGCGGGTATAGTTGATGGTATTGTTCCAGTTGTGGTTCAAGTTGCGCACATCGCGGTTGTCGGCCCGGCCGTCCCCATTGCGCTCCGAGCCAGCCACGCCACGCGGATACAGGGTGTTGTTGAACAATATATTATTGCGGCTGCGCTGAAAATCAATGCCATACTCCACCCTGATGTTCAGGCCCTTCACTGGTTCCAGTTGGGCAAAGAAGGTGTTGATGGTACGAAAGGTGCGCGTGCGGTTGGAATAATTTTCCCGAAAAAAAAGTGGATTGCTGCCAATGCTCAACGTATTGTTGGGTCCATTGGCAATGCCGTTGAAGTAATTGCCTTCGGACAAGCGCACTGGATAAGCGGGCAGGGCGTTGGTAAGCCCCGCTTGATAGGAGTTGCCAAGAGGCACCATTTCATTGTTGATGCCGTTGACCGATACATTGGCCCCCAGTTTCAGCATTTTGATTGGCGTAAACTCGGCGTTCACCCGGGCACTGAGGCGGCGCAGCCCTTGCCCAACAATGATACCGTCTTCCCGGCGGTAAGACCCACTGCCATACACGGTAAATTTATCGGTACCGGCCCCACCACCCAAAGTAGCTTGCTGGAAAATGCCGGTGCGCAGGGTTTCATCCAGCCAATTGGTGCGGGTGTTGTACAGTGTGGCCGAGTCGACCAACTGGTTGTCAAAGCTGGACGGCAAAGTACCGCGCAAAATACCATTGGGCACCATGCCGACCAAATTGGGATTGGCCGCGGGCAAGCCAGAGCGCACATTGCTGCCGACGGCCCGTTTTAACAGGTTGAAATGATCGGCCCCATTGTCGATCAAGTCCACCCGATTGGTGGGAGAGTTTACTCCTTGCTGGAAGCTGAGATCAAACTTGGGCTTGCCCTTCTTGCCTTTTTTGGTTGTGATCAAAATAACGCCGTTGGCCGCCCGCGAACCAAACAAAATGGAGGCTGAAGCGTCTTTGAGCACCTCCATGCTTTCAATATCGTCGGGGTTGATTTCGGCCAATGGGTTCATGGCCACGCCCCCAGTACCGAAGGCATTGCTGATCACTGGTTGTCCATCAATAACGATCAACGGCTGGGAATTGGAGTTGATGGAGGCCACCCCGCGCACGTTGATGCGCACCGCGCCACCCGGGGTGCCACCCGATTGGGTAATTTGGACACCAGAAACCCGGCCCTGCAAGGCCACGTCAGGGCTGGCCGCCGTGTTGGCCCGAATATCAGCGGCTCGGATAGTGGCGATTGAACCGGTGACTTCTTGCTTTCTTTGTTCGCCAAAAGCCACGATTTGTACTTCGTTCAGCGACCTAACATCCACCTGCAACACCACATCGACAGTAGTGCGGCTGCCAACGGCAATTTCTTGGCCCACAAAACCTACATAGCTAAACACCAGCACACTACCAGCTTGGGCTTTGAGCGAATAAGTGCCGTTGACATCGGTAATGGTGCCCGTTGAGGTGCCTTTCTGCAGTATGTTTACCCCCGGCAATGGTTTGCCGTCCTCACTGCTGGTAATAGTGCCCTTGATTGTAGCTTGGGCCAGGGCGCGCTGCACCGAAAAACCGAAGGCCAACAAAAGGAAAGTGGTAAATAAGTGTTTCATGTTCATGGTAGTTGAGAAAAAAATCACATTCAAATATTGATTACCGACTAAACAAATAATTAAGGATCCTATTCCTGTCCCCACCGAATACCGGCCGTGGAGCCATCACGCGATGATGACCGATCCAGAAAACAATTCATAAAAATCTTGTAAAACTGCAACCTTCGCCAACACTGGGCCAGACGTGGCCTCGATGAACTTGGTTATTTATCAGCCAATGTAATCACGGCAAT
>JBBQXF010000015.1:0-54565 GCA_038209965.1 Cytophagales bacterium
GCTGGTGGAAAGCCATCCAAGGCTACGATGCCGCCTGGCACCCCCGCGTGATCAAAGGAATATCGGTCAATGCCGGTTTCTTTCCTGCCACCGGGCCAATGCTGGATCGCTTCTGTGAGTTGTTTTTGGCCAGTATCAGCCACATCGATGTGCTGGGCGTATGGAACGAAGAAGAAGAGGATGCCTACTTTCACCGCCATTATTTCCCACGAGCCCACTTGACCGAGCTCCGGGCCATTGAACCTTATTACCACCCCGATCCGTGGAGCCAAGCCCTAGCCGGTAAACGGGTGGTGGTAGTCCATCCCTTTGCCAAGAGCATTGCCCACCAATATGCCCAGCGGGAGGCCCTGTTTCCCAACCCCAAAGTATTGCCCAGTTTTGATCTGCGGATTGTGCCGGCCGTCCAGTCCATTGCCGGGCAAGTGCCCAGCGGTTTCCAGACTTGGTTTGAGGCTTACGACCAGATGTGCGCCCAAATCGCGGCCCAAGAGTACGATGTGGCCATCATCGGGGCGGGCGCGTACGGCTTGCCCCTAGCGGCGTTTGTCAAGCAGTCGGGCAAAATGGCCATCCACATTGGTGGCGCCACCCAAATCCTGTTTGGTATCCGGGGCAAGCGCTGGGATGATCACCCCGAGATCGCCCAGTTTTTTAATCCCCACTGGTCCCGCCCACTCGCGTCGGAAGTCCCCCAAGGGTTTGGCAAAGTGGAAGAGGGCTGTTATTGGTAATGACCGGAATTGGGGCGCGTGAATTTACCCCCTCGTGCACCCAAACAGTTGGGCGTATGTTCTTTAAACGGCAACAAGATTAATTTTACGCCAGCCATTCACCATTTTTCGGCTCTAATGGCGATCGGTGGGCAAACCTGCCACCCCGGCCGGGGCGAACCCCTTTGGCTCCACAGCAACAAGCTGTTGCATTTGTTGCTTGAATTTGGGAAAACAAAAAAACTAGTTTTTACTTTCTTACGTTTTTGCAATTTCGGCGGGCTAATTCTGAGCGTTGATCCATTCATCGTAAGAAATAACACCTAATGCTGGTTGGCCCTTTCCGGCCAGAATAGCGATAAACTCAAGCTGGTGGCCATCAGGATCATTAAAATAAATGGCAATGGCCGGCATCCAAGCAAAAACCATTGGTTGTGCGGTGCCATCCTTCAGAAAATTATAGGGTTGTAGGTTTCGCTCCGCTAAAAAATTTACAGATTTAGCTAGAACATCGGCTGGTTCACACTTAAAAGCAAAATGTCTTTTATCAATTTCTTCCTTTGGTTTTTCCCAAAGGCCCAACATAGCTTCTTGGGGCTGGCCTACCCAGAAAAATGCGGCCCGCCTTTTTTCCTCAAAATGGCACAACGCAAGTCCAAGCACCTTTTGGTAGAAATCAACGGATTTTTCTAAATTTTCAACAAACAAATGTGTTTCGTAAAGTCCCGTTATCATCTTCGCTTCAACTCAAAATTTACGGCTACTTCTCGTGCATGCCCGTTATTGCTGACCGGCCAGGTTGCGTTTTAAAATGGCATCCTATGAACCGCCCAACCCAGTTTGGGATTGCTAAAGCCAACTATTCCGCCAAAGGAACCCAGATCCGGCCGGTGGGGCTACTCCAACACCAGCCGCCTGGTTAGGATGCCCTCTTTGCCCGAAACCCGCAGCAGGTAAATGCCCGGCGCCAAGTGGCCCACCGCAGTTTGGAGGCGGGGCGTGCCAGCGGGCACCAAGTGGGTTTCCAATAAGCGGCCATCGGCGGCCACCAACTCTAGTTTGGTTGCTTCCCAATGCTGAAAATCAATAATGAGCTGCTGTCGGGCGGGCATGGGGTAAACTATCACTTCCCTTTTGATCACCACTTCTTCATCGGCCAACACATTGCACACCGCCACCACACTCTGGCGAATGGCCACCAGTCGTTTATATACATTTTCGCCCGGGCAGGCGGTGGCGCAGCCATCGCGGTGGCCCGAAATCACGTTGATCGTCGACTGGTCGGGTGTGCCGGGGGAGTGGATGCCCCGGGCCATGGGGTTGGTGAGACCTTCTTTCACCATTTTCCAACTGACCAACCGGGCCAATGAAGCCAACGCTTCGATGGTCGGCTCAACGGCCGTCTGGTAATTGCCCAGAAAACAAATGCCCATCGTGTTGCCATTTTTACCACAAAAATGTGCCCCCACTACATTGTCGCCATCGATCCGGCCTTGGCCGTCACGGCCGTCAAAAACAGTCCCATTCTGGGCAATGACAAAATTATAGCCAATGTCGTTCCAGCCGTTGGTCTGGGTATGAAGCAAATAGATGTTGCGCAAAGTTTGGGTGAAATTGGTCGCGGTATTGGATCCTGCTTCGTGGTGGACAATGATGAACTGCACTTTGGTGGCCGAGGCCGCTGCCGCTGGGGGGCGCAATCCCGCCCGCCATTCTGACTGGGGGATGGTCTGGGGCCGTTCGCAGTTGTTTTCTGGGCGCATGGCCACGGGCTGGCGGCGCTCCCACCACACTTTCTCGGGCGGCAATGGCGGGGCATAGAGCAGGTGCAACACTACTTCGCCCTGCATTTGGCCAGTATGCAGCCGGAAAGCCGTGCGCGGCGCATCAAACACGATCAGGTTGCTCTGGCTTTCCTCGGCGTGGCTATCCTGCCGCAAGCCTATTTTTTCGGAAGTTTCTACGGCGGCCCCTTGGAGATTCGCCTGCTGGATGGCCAGCCCGGTAATGGGGAAATCAAACGAAAGATCCAACGCTTGCCCGGGCACCACTTGCGCCGTGGCGCGGGTGTAGGTCTCGTTGATTTTGGCGATCTTCAAGGATTGCGCTTGGATATTTTGGCAAGCCAAAATCAGCAGCAGCAGGATTAGTTTTTTCATGGCCGAAGTACACGTTTCTATTCGGGGGCAATATATATCGCTTACACCTATTTGCAAAAAAAAGCGGAGACCAGAAAATGAATGTCCGGTCCCCGCTCCAAACAACGTGGCCTACTCGTATTTCACTACCGCACAATTAACGTAGCCATGGCCTTTGAAGTAGTTCAAAAGGCTCTGCTGAACGTAGCTTTCCGGCCCTTGGCCCACAATCACCCGGTATTCTTGTCCCAGTTTGGTGTTGGTTTGGGCATTGGTTTCCACCAAGATTTGGATATAAGCATCTTTGTATCCATCGGTTTGAAGGCGGTTGCACAAGGCCACGGCAGTTTTGGCATTGGCAAAAGTGGCTAGTTGGAGCCCATAGCCCGAAATCTGTACCCGATTGAAATTGGCATCAAAGTACCCCAGTAATTGTCGCTTGGGGTTTGCCGAAACTGCCTTCAACAATTGTTGGGCTTGGGCATTGTTTTGGCCAACTTGGGTTTGTGGGGCTGGTTGGTTGCCCAGCGCCTGGTTGTTGCTCGACGCCGTCAAGTTGTTGGGCACGGTTCCTTGCATTTGCGCCAGCGCATTTGACGCGGTGACCACCTCGAGCCGGGCCGTCACTTTGCCGTAGTGGATCAGATCAATGGCGGCGGCCGCCCCCCGCGAAAGGCTCGCGATGTTGGTCCCGGTCATGGACTGGCGATCATTGACCTTCACAGCTACCGACTGACCATTTTTCAGGTTGGTTACCTTCAGCAATGTACCAAAAGGCAGCGTTTTGTGCGAACAGGTGAACTTTTGTGCATCATACGCCTCGGTACTGGCCGTGGGCCTGCCCTGCATATAATCGGCATAGTAGGTGACAATGCCGGTTTCCGACTGGGCCATGGATGAGGAGGCAACACCGCAAGTCAAGGCCAAAAACAACAAATAATACTGGCGAATCATTTTTTTTGTAGTAAAAATAAAAAACATAGGTTAATTAATGGTCAACAGTAACGTTTTGTGTGCAATCAAATGGCTTGAGTCAATTTGAAAGCAGATTTTGGCTGCTAAGTTAGAATCATTGATTCACACTTTTGCAAACTATTTTAAAAAAATTTATGCCCAAATGCAACGTAAACCAACTTGTGTAAGTTTTTTGGATTTTTGCTATTTATTGTAAGATTCCTCCATGTTTTGATAAACCGTGGTTTTTGCCTAAACTGCACTCCAGTTAATCAATGGATTTCTACATGAAAATGAACTTGCGCTATTTTGGGGCGGCTTGGCAGCGGGCCAGCCTTATCTGTCTTTGCTGGCTGGCTTCGCCCGGCGTTTTTGGCCAAACCGCTACCTTGGAGACCGATGTGTGCGTGTACGGGGGCACGTCGGGCGGGGTGATGGCCGCCTACGCGGCCCAGAAATCGGGCCAGCGGGTGCTGCTCATTGAGCCGGGGCTACACTTGGGCGGCCTGAGCGCGGGCGGCCTCGGTCAAACCGACATTGGCAATAAATATGCGATCACCGGGCTTGCCCGCGATTTTTATCGCCGACTGGGCCAACATTACGGCCAATTTGAAGCTTGGCGGTTTGAGCCCCACGTGGCCGAGCAGACTTTTCAGGCCTACGTCAAAGAGGCGGGCATCACGGTCATTTATAACCGCCGCCTGTTTCAGGTCAATAAGCGTGGCACCGATATCACTGATATTGTGCTGGAAGACTCCCGCGCCCCCAATGCCCTGACCAACTTGGGCATCCGGGCCAAGGTGTTCATTGACTGTACTTACGAGGGCGATCTGCTGGCCAAGGCTGGCGTGGCCTACCACGTGGGGCGCGAAGCCAACGCTGTTTATCAAGAAACCCTCAACGGGGTGCAACTGATGGACAAGCACCAGTTCCCGGATGGTATAGACCCGTATGTTAAGCCCGGCCAGCCTGAAAGTGGCCTCTTGTGGGGCATCAGCCCGGTGCCCCTGGCGGCCAATGGCACCGGCGATCGCGCAGTGCAAGCCTATAATTTTCGGATGTGCCTCAGCCGAGACCCGGCCAACCGCATTCCCATCACCCGGCCACCCAGTTACGACTCGGCCAAGTATGAATTGGTCAGGCGGGTCATTGCGGCCAATGGTTATAACAATTTGGACAAGCTGCTGCATATCCAGCCCATGCCCAACCAAAAAACCGATATCAACAATAACGGGGCTTTCTCCTCGGACATGATCGGCATGAACTATGCCTACCCCGAGGCCAGCTATATCGAGCGCGAGCAACTGATCAAAACTCACGAGGAGTACACCAAGGGACTGCTCTATTTCTTGGGCCACGACCCACGCCTGCCCGCAGGTGTACGGGCCGAAATGCAACTTTGGGGCTATCCCAAGGACGAATACTCGGACAACCAACACTGGAGCCACCAGATTTATGTCCGCGAAGCCCGCCGGATGATCGGTGAGTATGTGATGACCGAGCACAACTGCACGGGCCGCGACCAAGTGGCCGATGGGGTGGGCATGGCCGCTTACACCATGGACTCACACAACTGCCAACGGGTGGTAGTGCCCGGCCCGGGCGGCAAGCCACAGGTCAAGAACGAAGGCGATGTCCAGATCTGGGGCGGCCCGCCCTACGCCATAGCCTACCGGGCCCTTGTCCCCAAACGGGCCGAATGTACCAACTTGCTCGTGCCCGTGTGCCTGTCGGCTTCGCACATTGCGTATGGATCCATTCGGATGGAACCCGTGTTCATGGTGCTGGGCCAGTCGTGCGGGGTGGCAGCGAGCATGGCCATTGCGGCGAAAGTGCCGGTACAACAAGTGGATGTGGCCCAGTTGCAGGCCAAACTCCAAGCCGACCCACTGCTAAATGGCAAAACCCCCGAAATTTTTATTGACAATGCATTTCAGGCAGCGAATGTGCGCGTGAAGGGAAATTGGAAATCGTCGTTTACTCCCTTGCCCGCCAATCTGCCCGCCCGGGAGCGGTCGTTTGCCAAATCGAGCAAAGTGGGCACGCCCAACGGGACTGACGCGCTCTACTGCGAAGATATCAAGACCAAGGGGCAATATGTGCGGTTTGCGCCACCGATCCGGCAGGCGGGCAAATACAAAGTCTATGTGTATTTGAGCTATTTGAATGAACAGGGCACGGCCCGCACCAGCAAACTGGGGGTAAAAGTACGGCACCAGGGCGGTCTGGACAGCAAACTGCTGGATGTGAGCAAAGTTTATGGCGATTGGGTGGCAGTGGGCAGCTATGAGTTTGCCGCTGGTGACCAAGGCTACCTCGAGATCAGCCCCGAGGGCGCCGATGGCATTGTCTTGGCCGATGTGGTACTGTTCCAACCGGAGTTTTAACCCATTTTGCTGCGCAAATTTTCCAAGAAACCCTTGATTTCTTCAAGGGTTTCAATTGCCCTGATCATTTCGGCCTTAGCTTCGGGCCGTTCGCCCATTGCTTCTTTGGCCCCTTGCAGGGTATATCCTTTTTGCTTGACCAAGAAATAGATCGTTTTTAGTTTTTCAATGTCTTTTTTGGTATATTGCCGTACCCCGTTTTTGGTCTTGCGCGGCCGGATGACATCGAAGTGCGTTTCCCAGAAGCGAATAAGCGAAGGGGCCACGTCAAAAAGCTTGGCCACTTCACCAATTGTAAAGTATTTTTTCTCAATTTCGTCCGGCAAGTTTTTCATGGCAACTGTTTTTGGTAGGTAGACTAGCCCATTAAAACCTCATCAAATCCCAGTTTTTGACGGAACAATTTTTGTGCACGCTAGGCATTGGGCCTGAAATTATACAAAAATGCGAATAGTTCAAGTAATACTTTTGATTTTTTGCGTACACCCATCATTTTCAGCGCCTTTTCGTTTCACGGCCCTGCACCAGCAAGCCTATCACCATTATTGGCACCTCCGGTTTGCTGAAGCCGGGGAGTGTTTGCAGGCTGAGCAAGCCGCCCTCAGCGGCCCAAACGGAGCAACGATCTATTTGGAAGATTTGGGTGATTTTCTCCAATTGGTCACCACCGAAGATGCCGCCAAGTTCCGGCGCATGGCTCCCTTGGAAGAACAGCGGCTGCGCCAATTGGCCGCCCTGGACCAGCAATCCCCCTATTTCCTTTTCGCCCAAGCAGAGGTCAAGCTCCATTGGGCCTTCCTCAAACTCCTGTTTGGCGATCACATTGCCGGGGCTTGGTCCATCAAAAAAGCGTACCAATTATTGAAAGAAAACGAAGCCCAATACCCCGGTTTTTTGCCCAACAAAAAATCTTTGGGCCTGCTGCGGGCCCTGTTGGGCGCAGTGCCCGCCAAATACCAGTGGCTCACCAGCTTGGCGGGGCTCTCGGGGGACACTGACCAAGGAATGCACGAGCTTTGGCTAGTGGCCCAAAGTGCCGATCTCCATGCCCAAGAAGCGCTGATGGTGTATCTATTGGCCAAAACCTATTTTTTGGGCCAAGCACCCAACGCGGCCGCGCTGGGCAAATCTTTTTGGGATCGGCAAGCGACCAACCCACTGGTGGCTTTTACGGGGGCACTGGTGCTGCTCAAAGCTGAACAGGCCCAAAATGCACGGCTCCTGCTGGCCCAGTGCCCACCGGCGGCCCAGTTTCCGCTCATGCACTACATTGCGGGCAACGCCCATTTGCTCTCTGGTGATTATTTGGGGGCCAACCAAGCTTATCACGCTTTCTTGGCCAGTTACCTGGGCCAAAACGCCCGCAAGGACGCGCTGTACAAACTGTTCCTGGGCCACTGGCTGAGTGGGCAGCCGGGGGCCGATCGGTACCTGAAGCGATGCCGCGAAGAGGGCGCTCACAACACCGAAGCCGACCGGCACGCGCTCCGGTTCGCCCGTGAACCACGCCTGCCCGCCCCCCCGCTCGTGCGGGCCCGCTTGCTCACCGATGGCGGCGAATATGCCCAAGCTTGGCAAACCCTCCAGTCCCTTGAATCAGCTCAGTTGGTATGGCCCAAAGATCGGATCGAGTACAGCTACCGGTGTGGACGGGTCTGCCACAAGCAAGGCCGGGTGGGGGAAGCCATTCAGTGGTATGACCGGACCATTGCCCAGTCGGGCGATTTGCCGTATTATTTTGCCCCGAGTGCCGCCCTGCAAGCTGGCTATCTTTCCCGGGACAGCCTCGGTCACCCCGTCAAGGCAGCGGCCTATTTTGCCAAGGCCATGGGCTATCATGATCATGAATATGAGCAGAGTATCCGCCAAAAAGCCAAACTTGCCCTGAGCCAACTGCCCGATTGAATTTAAGGAGGCACTCCTTGTTTTTCCCTTAACTTTTTTTCAAGTTGCCTTAACTTTATTTTAACTTTGTACCGATCTATCAATTGTCACAACTTTGTTTATGGCTGCAACTATACCACAGGAAAGCGTCCTGGAAAAAGTGACGTCCTTCGTCCAACGGAAAATATTTCGGAGCTATCGCGCCCGCCTCAATTACCAATATAAGCGGGGGGGCTGGGACTGGCTGGCCGCCATGGACGAAATGGCCCATCACCAAATTTTGGCGGGCTATTTCCGCCACCTCAAAAAAGGCGGCTCCCTGCTCGATCTCGGCTGCGGTGAAGGAGTGCTCCAAGAAGCCGTGGGCAAGGAAAACTATTCTTACTACATTGGCGTGGATCTGTCGGACGATGCGGCCCGGATTGCCCGCGAAAAACGGGGCGATGCCAACACGCTCTTCTTGCAGGGCAACATGGACCAGTATGTGCCACCCCGCAAGTTTGATGTCATCGCCGTCAATGAGGCCATTTATTTCTCGGACGACGCGCTCAAACTGCTTGTGCGCCTCGAGGCCTACTTGGCACCTGATGGCTATTTCCTAATCAGCATGGTGGACGGCAAGGGCGATCACATTTGGGATCGGCTCAGTACCACCTACACTTTTCTTGATGAGAATTATGTGACCAACATCAAGAAAATCACTTGGGTATGCCGCGTGCTACGCCACACCGCTTAAATCAAGTAGCCGTTTTTAGGTACCAACAGTCCCTTTCCAGCGTGCTGGAAAGGGACTGTACATTTGTGGATGGCCCGTGCCCAACGGCACTTAACAACTATTAAACTGGGAAAACTTGCGCATTAATCTCAAAAGGTTTATTTTCTATATGGGACAAACAGGGAAAACAATCAAAATTTGTATAATTTTGATTGCCAAATTAAACCTGATCCATGAAAGTTCACCATTATACACACCTGAACAACTATTTTGATAAAATATTTGTAATCACACTTGAGCGCGCCCATGATCGGCATTGTGCCATAAAGCAAAACTTAGCGGGACTTAATTACGAAATGGTGTTTGGGGTGGATAAGCGCCAGCTTGACTTTGCCAATTTGGCCACTGCGGGCGAATACGTCCCGGCCAAAGCCATGAAGTTGAACCGATATGTGAAAGAAAGATACATCCCGCTGGGCCACATTGCCTGCTCGCTCTCCCACCGCAACTTGTACCAACAAATCGTCGATAATGGCTATCGGAACGCGCTCATCCTAGAAGACGATGCCCAGCCGATTGGTGCCAACCTGCCGCTACTAGCCAACACCTTGGCCGAACTGCCCCCCAATTGGGAACTGCTCTATCTGGGCTACATCACCCACGAAAAGCCAATCCCTGGGATCAAAAAACTATTTTACAAAGCATTGTTCACTTTTTGGCATAACCATGCCTACCGATGGCGGGCCAAAGATATGGAAACGCTGTACCCGCGCGCTTTCTCCGCCCACCTCCACCGTGCTGGCTACCACGACTGTACCCACGCCTATGCCCTCACCCAAGCGGCGGCCCAGAAGTTGTTGAAAGCCCAAACCCCCATCAGCTATTGTGCTGACAGCGCCCTGACCCATTTGATCACCCGGCGGAACCTCAACGCATTTATTGCCCGGCAAAAGTTTTTTGATCAAATGGATTTTGCTCATGGGCACAACGGAACCGCTTCTTACATCATCAATTAGCGCCAAATATGGCAGATCGAAAGCACTGATTGTCCGGCCCACCGCGCGGGGCAGTTTATTGCACCCATTATTAAACCCAGCACATTAAAGATTGCTGCCCTAATTTAACTTTCTTTAACAACTTAACATTAAACCTATCCCAAATTAGTTGGTCTGATTTAATTTGCAGGTTCAATCTCTTTGTTCAACCCCTGTCAACTGCCAATGATCCAATATTTTGCCCAACCCGCAGCGTCCAAGGCTAACCCCATTTTTTCAGTCCTAATCCCGACTTGGAACAACCGTGAATTTTTGCAATTGTGCGTGGCCAGTATCCGTAAAAATTCCACTCTTCCCCTCCAAATCGTGCTCCACCTCAATGACGGATCGGATGGATCGCTGGCTTGGGCCAAAGCCGAAGGCCTGGATTTTAGCCATTCACCCGCCAATGTAGGCATTTGCTACGCTTGCAACGCGGCTTATTCACTGGCCCGGGCGGAGTACATTGTGTATATGAACGATGACATGTACGCTTGCCCCGGTTGGGACACGGCCCTCTATGCCGCCATCCAAGCCTATGGCAAGGACGATTTTTATTTTTCGGGCACCATGATCGAGCGCGAGGCCAGTGGCTACGGCTGCGTGTCGGCCCCGCACGACTTCGGCGGTGAGGTGGCCAATTTTCGCGAAGCCGATCTGCTCCAAGCCCTGCCCAACTTGGCCATCCCCGATTGGCAAGGGGCCACTTACCCACCCAGTGTGATGCACCGCCGAATGTGGAACCTGATCGGTGGGTTTAGCATTGAATTCAGCCCGGGCATGTACTCCGACCCCGACATCAGTATGAAGCTCTGGCACGCGGGCTGCCGCAACTACCGGGGCATTGGCCAGAGTTTGGTGTATCATTTTGGGTCCAAGAGCATTGGCCGGATCAAGCACAACCGGGGCAAAAACCAATTTTTGCGAAAATGGGGAATTTCACCCAGCCTGCTTTACAACCACTACCTTTTCCTCTACAACCACGACCGGGATGCCACTTACCGCGGCCTATTGACCGAACCCAAACAGAACTTGGCCTTTAAAATCGATTTAGCGGTGTCCAAGTTAAAAGCTTGGTTTGCCTGATGGTGAACCATTGACTTCAACTTTTTGCCACCAAGGCCAGCAACCTGTCCACTTCCTCGGGCTGGTTGTAGCAATGGGTGGACACGCGGATGCTGTTCAGCCCGCCCTCGGGCACGATGCGCAGGCGGAACCCCTGCCGGATGGCAGAATCGTTGAAAGCGCGGAAGCCGAGGTGCCGGAGCCGAAAACCGATCATAGTGCTGCGCGAGGCCGCTTCCCCCGGGGTGAGCATTTCCACGCGGTCGGGCAGGGCCAGCAGCCCGTTTTGTAGCCGCTCGGCCAAGCCCCGGGCGCGGTGGACTATTTTTTCCAACCCGATTTTTTCAAAAAACTCGACGGCAGCGGGCACCCCCGCGTAGGTAGCAGCATTTTGGGTGCCATAATCATAGCGGTGCGCAGTGGGAACGTAGCCGTTCAGTACGGGCGGGCGTGCGTGGAGATCCCAGCCAGTATCGCCATACGTGCCCAAATGCTGGACTTGGAGCGTATCCAGCATGGCTTCGCGCACATACAGAAACCCAGTGCCCTTGGGCCCGAGCAGCCATTTGTGGCAGCAGGCGGCATAACAGTCACAGCCAATGTCGTGGAGATCCAGTAACGTGCTACCGGGCCCGTGAGCCCCATCGAGGCACACAAACAAACCTTTGTCATGGCCCAAACGGGTGATTTCCTTGACTGGCAATACTTGGCCAGTGGTGCAGGTGATGTGGGGCACCGCAATGACCCGCGTCCGGCGGGCAATGGCCCCATTGATCCGATCCAAGGTTTCGGCGGCAGTAGCGGCTGGGGAGATGATTTTGAGCTTGATCCCCGACAACTTGGCCCGGTTGAGCCACGGCAGGGCATTGCCTGCGTGTTCATGGTCAGTCAAAATCACCTCGTCGCCCCGCCGGAGCGGGAGGCCCCAAGCCATGAGATTGATGCCTTCGGAGGTGTTGTGGGTGAGGCAAATTTCCTTTTCGGGCACGCGCAGAAAGCGGGCCAGCGCGGTGCGGGCCGCATGGGTGTCACCATACTCCCCCATCCGTTCCAGGGCATCCATTCGCTCCTGTTGAGCCTTGACCACGGAGTGGGGCGAGGGGCCGTTGGTGCCATTGTTGAAATAAACTCGGTCCCGAGTGAGTGGGAACTGATCACGAACCTGCCGCCAAAAAGTTTCGTCCTCATCGGCCAAATGCCCATCAGGTTGCGTTTGGCCCAAAGCACTGAGGGCAGGCCCGGCCACGAGGCCAAGCGGCAAAGTTTGCAAAAAATGGCGGCGATTGAGCATAGTAGGCTTTATAGTCAACAAATGGCGGATGGTTCGCCAAAAGAACCTCCTAAGCAAATATAGGCTAAAATGGGCAATTGCCGCCTAATCTCCCGGCGTTTACCCGGAGGTACTTGGCGGACATGCTGCTGCCTTGGGATTGAAACTTTGGGTTGTTGCTCAGCGAGTGGCCATTGACCAAGCTGTGGGCTGGCCGGTGTGCCATGATCCATTGTTGGCAATTTACACTGGCCTCCCATTTGGCTGGCGAATACCCCAAAATCATTTGCTTTAATGCTGTGTTTATTCCAGTTTTGTTGTCGCGCTTTCAATTGGTGCTAATAATGCAAGTAAAACGCCCCCAGGTTGCTATGTGGCTTTTCTCTTAACCCACCAATCCCTTGACCACCGACATTGTCAAATACCTGAGTGTTTTTGTCTTGAGTATGTTCAAGTTTGTGCTGGGCCCGATCACCGCCCTGCCGCTGGAGCTGCCCTATTTGGCCGCCGTGGCCCTGACAGCCGGGGGCATGATGACCACCGTTTGTTTGCTCACTTTTGCTGGGTCGGGCCTGCGCAACCGCTGGATGGCCCAGCTAAACCGCAACCGCAAGCGGTTCAGTCTGCGCAGCCGCCGGATGGTGCGGATCTGGCGCAAGTATGGCATCTTGGGCACGGCCGTGCTCACGCCCATACTCCTCACGCCCATTGGCGGCACGTTGGTGGCCATTGCTTTTGGCGAAAAAAAATGGCGAATCGTTTATTATATGCTCGGCTCCGCTATTTTTTGGGGGTTTGTGATCACTGCGGCCGTTTATTACTTCCGGGATTTCTATCATCAATTTATTAATTGATCCATTGCGGTTTACTTCAAGGAATGGCTTTAATAAATATTGATAAAAATACAGCTTTAGAATATGGAGAATCCAAACATTCGCTTTACTTTCACGGTACGGTAACGCAACTCCTGAATTATGTTGACCCATTTGTTGATCAAAAACTATGCACTCATCCGGCAACTGGAAATTGGCCCCTCAGCGCACCTCAACATCATTACAGGGGAAACCGGGGCCGGCAAATCCATCATGCTTGGTGCCATAGGAATGCTGCTGGGCGAGCGGGCCGATACCAAAGTATTGCTGGATTCGGGGGAGAAATGCGTAGTGGAAGGCAGTTTTAATCTGGCTGAATACGATCTGCAACCGCTCTTTGAACAAGTGGAGCTGGATTTTGACCAAACTTGCACTGTTCGGCGGGAGATCAGCCCAGCCGGGAAATCACGGGCCTTTATCAACGACACCCCCGTCACACTCGATGTGTTGCGCAGTGTGGGCGGGCGGCTCATGGACATCCACTCCCAACACGATACGCTCCGGCTCGGCGCGGATGATTTCCAGCTCCAGATCGTTGATATTTTTGCCGCCAACCAAAGACAACAACAGATCTACCGTGCCGCTTATCGCACTTACCGCCAAGCCGAACTGCATTGCCAGAGACTACTCAAAGAAGCTGCCGAGGCCCGCAAAGAACTGGACTACAACAGTTATCTGCTCGACGAATTGAACAAAGCTGAATTGGACGGGCTGCACCAAGAGGAAATGGAGCTGGAGTTGGAGCGGCTGGAAAACATGGAACTGATCAAAGCCAGCCTTAACTTGGCCCTCCAATCCCTGAACACCGAAGAACAGTCGACGGAGAGCACACTCCGCAACGCATTGGGCGAATTGCGCAAAATCACTGCTTTTGCGGCCAACTACCAAGCCCTTTTTGCCCGCGTGGACAGCCTGTTCATCGAACTGCGCGACATCAACAATGAACTCGCCGACGAGGAGGGGCGCTTGTTCTTTGACGACGAAAAAGCCTACCAACTTCGAACCCAATTGGATCGGATCTATACCCTGCAAAAGAAACACCTCAAAGATTCGGTGGCCGATCTGGTTGCCCTGCGCGGCCAATTGGCCCTGAAGGTGGGCCGGATGCTAAACTTGGACGGAGAAATAGCCGAGGCGCAAGCGGCCCAGGCCCAAGCCCTGCTCGTTCTTCGGGCTGAAGCCACCAGCCTGCGTGAGAGCCGCCAAGCGGTGACCAACCAGATCGAGGAAGCCACCAATGAACTGCTCTGGGAACTGGGAATGCCCGATGCCCGGCTCTCGGTGGAGTTGGCCGCTGTGACTCCCGGACCGTCGGGGGCGGACACGGTAGCGTTCTTGTTCAGTGCCAACAAAGGGGTAAAACCCGAACCGCTCAAAAGTGTGGCCTCGGGCGGGGAATTTTCGCGCTTGATGCTCTGTATCAAATACATCTTGGCCGGAAAAACCGCTTTACCAACCATTATCTTTGATGAAATTGACACGGGGATCTCAGGAGAAATTGCCATCAAAGTGAGTCGGATGCTCCGGGAAATGTCAAAACGCCACCAATTGTTCGTTATCAGCCACTTGCCCCAAACGGCGGCCAATGGCGATTGCCATTATTTCGTTTACAAAGACAACTCGGCGGAACGCGCCATTAGCCGAATCAAAAAACTGACCAAAGAAGAGCGCATCAGCGAGATTGCCCAAATGATAGGTGGCGCCAACCCCAGTGTTACCGCCGTAAAAAATGCCAAAGAACTATTGGCCATGTATTAAGAGCAGCCATTGAATCATTGTTATTGACCAAGTTGTGTATGCGTAAATGGATTGATTTTCTTACTAGTCGCCTGTTAATGGGCTTGGTGGCGCTGATGGTAGTGAATGTCCTTTGGCAAATAGGATCGCGTTACCTGACCAAATCGCCGAGTGGATTTACCGATGAACTGGCCGGGTTCCTCCTGATTTGGGTCGGGATGTTGGGCGCGGCCTATGCCACGGGGCAGCGGTTGCACTTGGCCATTGACCTGTTGCCCCGCAAGGTGGGCGAAAGCCAGCAACGCGTGTTCAATGTGGTGGTCAACTTGCTGGTGCTGATCTTCGCCCTGGCCGTGATGGTGATCGGCGGGATCCGGCTGGTGTACATCACCCTTTCGCTCAATCAATTGTCCTCGGCGCTCCAAGTCTCTTTGGGCTATGTTTATGCCATTATCCCGGTCAGTGGCCTGTTGATCATTTATTACAGCATCCTGAATATGTGGAGCAACCCCTACCGGGATCCAAGCCTAGATCTAACGAATTAACCTAGCCAGTCAAACCCTTTTCTTATGCTTTTTATCATCAAAATGTTATCGGTTGCCCTATTGTGCGTGATCGCCCAAGCGTTTTTGCCATGGTGGGGCATTGCGCCCGCTGCAGCCCTAGTGGGACTGATATTCAAGGGGAATGGCTGGCAGGCATTCTTTTTTGGGTTTTTCGGGGCTGGCCTCCTCTGGTTTGGCTATGCCGAATATATTGACCAGCAAACCAACTCGATCTTGAGCAGCAAAGTGGCGGCCTTGTTTTCGCTGCCCAATGGCTTGGCCCTGGCTGGGGTCACGGGTGGGTTGGCGGGCATCGTTGCGGGCTTTGGCTCACTCACCGGCAATTTGCTGCGCCAATTACTGTTTGTGAAAGCCTAACCGGCCCAGCTACAATTCACGCAAGACCGCCAGCGATTTTAGCTCGCCAAAATTCTCGAAATGCAGGGCATAATACTGCAACAGGGCATCGAGCAGCCCAGCCCGGCCGGCGCGGTCAAGGGCCAATGGACTGGTGTAGGTGTCGGTTTGGCAGAGCCGATCCAGCGGCCCGGACAGCCGATCATGATCAAACAAATAGCCGGCCATGCCCAATTGGCCCGCGATTTCCCCGGCACTTTCGGCCCCAAAACCCATAAGTCGGGCCAGCCGGAGCAGAAATAGGAGATGAAAATTTTCAACTTGGCGGCTTTGCTGATCCAACTCCACCAAGCTTTCGTAAAGAAAATCAAATAGGCCCGCCTCTTCTTTTTCCTCGGTCAAGGTTTTGGCCAAGGTCTCGGTGAGCAATAGGCAAATGGTGGACTTGCGGACATCGAACGGGATCGAGGTAAATGGGTAGGCCAGCCTCGCCTCCGAAATGCGGTGCAACTGGCGGCTGTCTTGGTTGTACACCACCAGATCAAGCAACGTAAGTGGCTGATAAAGTGCCATTTTACTGCCGCCCATTTTGCCTTTGGACTGGTGGCGCACGCCGTTCACAACGTACGATTTGAGCCCGAATGCTTCGGTGAACACCTTGACAATGATGGACGATTCCTTATAGCGGATAAAAGTCAGGACCAGGCCCCGGGTTTTGTGCAACATTGGGTGGCGCAACAGGTGATATAAAGGACTAAATTACGATTTGTTGGGCAAGGGGCAACGTCCCCAACCAATCTGCCCTTATTTTTGTCCCTATTTTTAGCTTGCCTTTGAAAGCCCGCCCCCAATCTTTTTGGCAGTTTGTTTGGCACTCGCCCACGCTCATGACGTGGGGGAGTTTTTTCACCCGTTCCACAGCCCTGTTCTTGGTGCTACCGCTGGCGCTTCAGCAGTTTGTACCGAGCGAAATGACCCTGTGGAACATTCTGCTCCAAATCACCGGCCTGCAACTGATCATCGATCTGGGTTTTACCCCTACGTTCACCCGGCTGATCGCCTTTGCGCGGGGCGGGGCAACCTCCCTGGCCCAGATGGGCAACCAGCACCACGATCACCCATTCCAGCCCAATTGGGGGCTGGTGGCCAGCATTTACCGGGTTATGCGGGTGGTTTATTTCCGGTTGGGCTTGATCTATTTTGTAGTGCTGGCCACCGTGGGCACTTACTACGTGCACGAGGCGGCTACGGGGCTGGCCCATCCCGCCCAAGGCTGGTCGGCGTGGGCCACCATCCTGATCGTATCGTTTTTCAGTTTGCGGGCCAACCAGACCAAGGCCGTGATCGAGGGGCTAAACCACGTAGCATTGTTGCGCCGCTGGGAAATCCTGACCTCCCTGTGCGGGGTGCTGACCACTTTTGCCGTCTTCTATTTTGAGGGCAATATTTTTCAATTGATTTTGGCCAGCCAGATTTGGGTGGTCATCAACATTTGGCGCAATTACCAAATCTTGCACTCCTTGCCCGAGAGCGGCGAGTTGTTTAGCCCAACTGCCAAGGATATTGACTTTGATCCCGTCATTTTCCGCCAAGTTTGGTCGGCCGCTTGGCGCACTGGGGTGGGCGTGCTGCTCACCTCGGGCACTATCAAACTGGTGGTATTGCAAACCACCAAGGAGATACAAGTGGTGTCCGTACTTGAAGCAGCCGTTTTTTCTACCGCCCTGCGAATCATGGACAGCATTTTAGATTTTTCAGTTGCCCCTTTGTATAGCAAACTACCACGCTTGGCCAGTTTATACGCTAAGGGCGACATGGGGGTTTTTATGGGCATCGCCCGGCAGAGCATGTTGCGCAGTTATTGGGCCTTGGCAATACCCGTCATACTAGCGGGCGTGGCTGGTCCGGCGGCTTTGGCGGTGCTGGAATCCAAAATAGCTTTTCCCGATCCACAATTCTGGCTGTTGTTGGGAATTGCCCAATTTTTACAACGCTTCGGGGCTTCCCATCTGCAACTTTACAGCCTATCCAACACCATTGTGTGGCACATTGCCGGGGCGGGCAGTGCCATTGTGATGTTGACCGTGTGGGGCATTGGCCTCCCCCACTTCGGAATTTATGCCTACCCCTTGGCGGGGATTGCGGCTGCACTCCTGTTCTATGCTTGGTACTGTGCCAACAAGTCCTATCGCTTTTTTGGCTTGCACTTCTGGACTTTTGAGCCCACCGTTTCTTTCTTGCCATTTATATCACTCCTAACTTACATTGGGCTTGTATTTGGGGGAATTAATGCGCAAATTGCCCCCCAATGGGCGATTAAAATTTGGGCAATGCTTCAGGACGAACTGTGTCATTTCCTCTGTAATTAGCAACAATGCGCTAGCAAAGGCACCTGATTGACTTAGCGGTTTCAACATGTTATTTTTGTTCCCCATAGTTTAGTTTTGATCGTTAGTGCTACTTGACTCGTGTATTGCTCAGTCCACAAGGATGCAATGATTCTTACTTTGGTATTTTTTACCTCTTTCGGCAAGTGATGTTGCGCTTTGTTTTTTTGACTTCTTTGTTTCACTTGTCGACCATTGGCTATGGCCAGTTGTTGCCACCCAATAATGCCCCGAAGCCAAGATTTACCACGGTGGACAGTCTCCACCGGTCATTGAACGCCACCACTTCAGATACTGGCCGAGTCGTTGCCTTTAATGCCTTGGCCAGCTATTACCGCAACTACAGTTCCGATTCTTCGCTCATTTACTCGCAAAAGGCCTTGCTATTGGCCGAAAAAGTCCTTTGGCGGCTAGGCATGGGCAATGCGCTCATGTTACAGGGGACGGTGAACAGGATCTTGGGCAATTTTCCAGTGGCAATGGAGCAGTTGCAAAAGGCCATGCCGCATTTTGAAGCGGCGAATGACAATCGGGGCATCGCCTATGTTTACAATAACATCGGACTTGTCTATCTGCGGGAAGATAAGAAAAAAGAAGCAGCCGACTATTTCGCCAACGGATTGCGCTACGCAAAACAGGCGAACGATCGGGAGGCCATTTCGATCGCACTCAACAATTTAGGGTTGGTCGTGCGAAGCCAACAACGGTATGATTCAGCCATTTATTACTTTCGCGAATCCTACAAACTGGCCCACTACCGGCAGGATTACGTTGTGATGGCCAACAACTTGCGCAACATTGGCATCAGCCACCAATTGGCAGGGCGGATCGACAGTGCCCTTTATTATTTGCCATTGGCCCGGCGGCAGTACCAAAGCGCCAACAGCCCGTCCTCCGAATCAGTAGCCACTCTGGCCATTGCGCGCATCTATCTCCAGCAGGGCAAGTTGACATTGGCCGAAAATTTGGCCGACAGTGTGTTGGCTATCACCTCCAAACTCGGCGCTAAAGAACAGATCCGGGACGCTTACTTGTTGCGCTACGAAATTCATAAACAGACGGGCAAAATAGCCGAGGCCCTGAGCAACTATGAGCAATATGTGGCGTATAAAGACAGCGTCTTTGGCGAGGAAAAAGTCAAAATGCTGGCCAATTTGCAAGCCAACTTTGAATTGCAAAAAGCCAAGCAACAAAATGAGGAATTGACCGCACAGCAAAAAAACGCTCGCTTGCTGATGATAATGGGCATAGCAGGCTTCACCCTTCTTTTGATCGGGCTGCTGATCTTATGGAACAATATTCACCAGAAAAAACTGGTCTTGGGCCAACTGCTAGTCACAACCAAGGAAATAGAACAACAATATGAGGCAGCGGACAAGCAACAAGCCGCGATCGTGGATGCCAACCTGCAATTGCGCGCACAAAACAAGGTCTTGGCCGACCTTAACCGCGAACAAGAGGGCTTGATCAGCATAGTGGCCCATGATCTGCGCTCGCCCTTTACGCAAGTACGTGGACTGGTGCAATTGATCCGCATGGGCGGCCCCCTCACTCCTGATCAGGAACAATGCCTCCAAATGGCCGAGCGGGCCAGTGACGGAGGAATGGCCCTGATCCGGGACATCCTGTACGCGAGCGAGTTGGAAAACAAACAGGCCAACCTCAACATTGAAGCCATCCAGATCAATAGTTGGATGGGGCATTTCTTGCGCAACTATGCTCCGATGGCCGAAAACAAACTCATCCAACTCGTCACACACCCCCCTACCACCGATTTTAGTTGCCTGACCGATCAAGCCAGCTTGAAAAGAATATTGGACAATTTGATTTCCAATGCCCTAAAGTTTTCTCCCTTCCGCACCAGTATCACCATCAAGTGGTGGCTGGAGCAAGGGGTGGCCTTTTTTGCCATCAAAGACCAAGGGCCCGGCTTGAGTGCCGAAGATCAAGGGCGGCTGTTCACTAAGTTCCAAAAGCTCAACGCCCGCCCCACCGGTGGTGAGGATTCAACCGGTTTGGGCCTGGCCATTGTCAAAGTGCTGGCGGAACGCTTGGGTGGACGGGTCGAAGTGTCCAGCCAATTGGGCCATGGAGCCGAGTTCGTGCTGTCCTTGCCACAGTCTGCCAAACTGTCAGAGTGAACTTATCCCCGCCATTTGCGTTATGGCTTATATTTGTGTTTCTGACTAGCTAATGGACATTACCGATCTGTCGCTGCCCCCCAACCGTGAACTATATGTTTTCCGGCAAGAAAAACCCAATTACCCGGTGTTTATTCCAGGTTTTCTGACAGCCACGATCTTTTTTTGCCTGGCAATGGTGTTTGCGGCCAGCTACTCCCGGTTCGGTTTTGTGGCCTTTCTGGTGGCGACCGCACTTACTTCGATTCCGGTGGCGGCTGAATTTTTCAAAAATCAATTGCGCGGTGTTTCGCTCACCCGCGACCACTTGGAGATTGCCCGTGGCTACCAGCCTGAAACCGCCCGCATCTCATTGGAAAATATCGTCCGGGTGGAAGTAGTGGAGTTCAAAACCAAACAAGCGGATCAATATGAACATCGAACTATTCTTTTCGACAAAGAAACCAACAAGTTTGGCCCCAATGCCAAGTGCGTGATTCATACGAATGGTGGCCAGAAAATCCACTTGAGTGCCAAATACTTTCCCAAGGGCGATTTTGGCCAGTTTCTGACCATGCTGGAAACTGCCCGGGCCGCTTACCAACAATCGCTCGCCCAGAACCCTTACCACAACCTGTCAGCAACTTCGGCAGTCGTGGACCAGATCAATCAGGTTGCCAAAAGCAACTACACCCTTTTGCAAGAAGATCGCCAACTTGGCCTAGCCATTGAAGAGAGCATGATCGAGGCGTATCGAACGCTGTACACGGTCCGCGATTCTTTCGATCTGGCCCGGATCACTGGTCGCAAGGCCATTTATCAATTCAAACAGGAAAGCGGCAAAAGCGCCTTTATCCTGGCTCAGGATTTTTTGCCCGACTTGGATGAAGAAACCAAAGAAATTGGCCAGAACCTGATCGATGCCGCCCAGAAAAATTTGGCCCTTGTCACCACCCGGGTCGAGTATTACCAAAAGATTGACCGTGAACTGGACAAGCTCCGCACCCGGGAGGTCAGCCGCCGAAAGTTGCAAACGGTGGCCGATAAGCTCCGCGATCTACAAGAAAAAAACACCAATAAAAGCATTGAGCAATCGCTCACCGGCGATCTGACCGCCGAACAGCCGTCAGTCCAAGAACTGGAAGAACTCTCACAGCGGGTGGCCGGGCTAAGCGACCTTGAGCAGTCGCAGATCCTCAAAGAGTACATTTCTCTGTTCGACAAGCCCTAAAACGCGTTATTGGCCGTTCACTGGCTTTTTGGCTGCGCAAAAAGTCGTAGCTTTGTCATCCAGATGAAAGATTACGAGTCATACACGCTCCCCAACGGCATCCGCGTCGTCCATAAGCAGGTTAGCAATACCAAAATTGCGCATTGCGGGTTTATCCTCGATATTGGTAGCCGCGACGAGAAGCCGCACCAACAGGGCATTGCCCATTTTTGGGAGCACATGGCCTTCAAAGGCACCGAAAAGCGCAAAGCCTACCATATTTTGAGCCGGTTGGAAGATTATGGCGGGGAGCTGAACGCCTACACCACCAAAGAAAAAATCTGCTTCCATGCCTCCGTATTGGAAGATCAGTTCGACAAAGCTTTGGAATTATTGGTTGACATTACCTTTTTCTCCATCTTTCCCGAAAAAGAGATCCACAAAGAACGGACGGTCATCTTGGAAGAAATGTCCATGTATTGGGACGATCCGGGCGAGGCCATCCACGACCACTTCGATGAGTTGCTGTTTCCCGATCATCCGCTGGGCAAGAACATCATGGGGACTTCGGTCAGTGTGAATGGTTTTGGCCGCGAAAGTTTTCTGGAGTTTATCCGGCAAAATCTGCACAATGAGCGGTTGATTTTCTCTTCGGTCGGCCCGTTGCCGTTCAAAAAAGTGAAAGCAATGGCCGAAAAACATTTTAGCCACGTTCCCAACTATACCGCCCTGCACCGGCGCGACCCGTTTTCTGGCTACCGACCCAAATCGCAACTCGTGGATCGGCCCATTACCCAGGCCCATTGTGTCATGGGCGGCCCAGCCTTTGGGCAATATGATGAGCGGCGGCTCAAGTTTTTTATGCTCAATAACCTGCTCGGCGGCCCAAGCATGAATTCCCGCCTCAATTTGTCGTTGCGCGAAAAATTTGGTTTGGTCTATGCCGTGGAATCCAACTACAACATTTACTTGGACACGGGATCGTTCTCGGTCTATTTTGCCAGCGATCCTTCGATGCTGGAGCGGTGCTTATCGCTCACTTTCAAGGAGTTTGACAAATTGAAAGAGCCCATGGGCACGCTCCAACTCCATAAAGCGAAGCAACAGTTGATGGGACAATTGGCCATGGCCGAAGAAAGCAACCTCAACCTAATGCTCATGATCGGCAAAAGCCTCTTGGACACTGGCACGGTGGAAACCATCGGCCAAGTGTTTGACCAGATCGACGCCATTACCGCCCCAGAACTGGCAGAAGTGGCCCGGGAAGTATTGGCGGCCGACCAATTGAGCCGCTTGGTCTATCAGCCCGGCCGGCCTTAGCAGTGGCTACCACCCTTTCTGCGCTGAAATCTCGTCCCAACCCTGCCGGAAAGCAAACTTGGATTTGGGCAGGCCCAACCATTCAAGGGCATTGCTGCTGAGCATTTTTTCTTTGAGCGCCAGCGGATAGGGCATCGAGTGGATCAGTTCACCGGGGTGGTCCTCGCCCAGCGGGAACGGGTAGTCGGAGCCGAGCGTAATCCGATCCTCTCCCAGCAGTTTGACCACATAGTCCAGTGCCTCGGGGCTGTGCACCAGCGAATCGACGTAAAACTTGCCCAAATATTCACGTGGGTTTACCGGGTTGTCCACGGCGCACAAGTCGGGGCGCACCAGAAACCCGTGCTCGATCCGCCCGATGGTGGCCGGAAACGAGCCGCCCCCGTGGGCAAAAGCCACCCTGAGCTTGGGCAGCCGTTCAAAAATACCGCCAAAGATCATGGAACAAATGGATAGACAGGTCTCGGCGGGCATTCCCACCAGCCACGGCAACCAATATTTGGGCATCCGCTGCTGGCCCATCATGTCCCATGGGTGGACAAAAACAGCCGCACCCAATTCCTCGGCGGCTTGAAAAACCGGAAAAAGTTCAGGAGCATCCAAGTTCCAGTCGTTTACGTGCGAGCCGATCTGTACCCCAGCCAGTCCCAATTTCTTCACACAGCGTTCCAATTCCCGGATGGCCAGCTCAGGGGCCTGCATGGGCAGCGTGCCCAGCCCAACAAACCGGTCGGGGTAGCGGTGGACCACCGAAGCCAAGTGATCGTTGAGCAATTTTGCCAGATCGAGGGTGTGCTCAGGCTGGGCCCAGTAGCCAAACATGACTGGCACAGTGGAGATTACCTGCACATCCACGCCCAAGTTGACACATTCGCGGATGCGGGTGCGCGGATCCCAGCAGTTGTCCATGATTTCGCGAAAGAAGCGGTTGTCGACCATCATGCGGGCGCGGCAGGGGGCGTGGTGATCGAGGCTCACCCAGCCGCCATAGCCGTAGCGTTCGCGGAGGTCAGGCCACTTCTCGGGCAAAATGTGGGTATGGATGTCAATCGTAAAAATTTTGGGCGCAGTCATGCCCGCAATTTAAGGAAATTAATGGGATTGGGGGAGTGTTGTGCAAAGAGTGACGCAACGATTTGCCAATGTTTCTTTGGCAAAAACAGGGGCGAGATTGTGAGTTAGCAAAACAAAATGCTGTTTTACTGAGTGAGGGTTACTTTTGGCATCTCTTGTTCGCAATGCGTCGTCTGGCGACCGTCAAGTACTTGGATGGAGAAAATCTTGCGCCGAACCATCTCGTCGGTGGTCTCCCAAAGTACGTCAAACAATACATCCAGCACTGCGTAACAAGGCAATCCATCGATCCATTCGGCTTTCACTTGCATAATGTACGATGTAGAAACATCCCCAGGGAAAGCTTCTTCTAAACAAACATCGGCCAATGGTCGGCCAATCTCGGTACATTTTAGCCGAAAAGGCTCCAAAAGGTTCTTTAATTCTGATCTATCCATTTGAGTAGTCCATTTGAGTCCGAAAGTAGCTCAATTAGTTTTTGCACATCGGCATTGTCGGCATGGCCACAAAGCTTGTACCTTACATTTTCATCCCACGTGTTGAAGAGTAAGGAATTAACTTTTGCCAAATTTCGGTCGGTTCCCTTATCAAGATCAAATCTTTCTTTCAACCCGCTGAAAATAAGCAATACAAAAAGGTTGTGTGTTTTAAGCGTTTTTCTAATGTCACCAATTCCCGGTATATTTCTTAACGCGGTGTCCGATTCAATAAATAAATTCGGAATTCCTAGCCGCTGACAAATTTTCGCCTTCAGTGTTAGCTCAACAGTAGCCTGCCAAATAAAACGCCCCATCATATAGTTGATTGTCACAGAGTACTTTGGCTTCACTCAAACGCTGAGCTGCTAATTTTCTAATTTCTGTTGGGGTCGTCATTTTTTCATTCTTGCTATTTAGCAAACATAAGAAATAATTTGTTTGTAAGGAACTTAAACCTGTAAGAACCCATAAATTTTTCCGTTCACACTCATTATGTTATGGTGAAACGAAACTGTAAATTGTTTTTTAGAGTACTGGTTATTCTTTAAAACGGCGGACATTAGAATTTGGCGAACAATTGATAATTAAGTATTTGTGCGTTTTACAAAAGCTGGGCCAGCCTACTGGGAGCATGTTTACCATTGTACATGGGATCATCATCTTGAGCTACTATACTAAGTCGCACCCGAGCTGAAACTACAAACAAATGACTTGATGCTATTTTGCACCTATAACATCATGTCCGGTTATTTGGACAAGCTAACTTTTTGAGTATCGGTTATCAATTCGCGTTAGATTTCTCTTTTTCGCTGCCAATAAACAACAAAATTACTGGAAAATTCATACAATTGGGCCTTTTGTTCAACTATGTTTGTTATGAAAAATTGATAGTTATTCGATCTCCAGAACACCGCAATCCCAATGTTGGAAATTATTTGTTTGTGATTTGACCACTAGGGTAAAGCCTTTTTTCCACCGCTACCGCGCAATTCCGCTACAAAAGCTTTATCTTTCTCGCGGTTACCAATACATTGATCTACCAACCCTCCCATGAAAATGAAAAAAACTGCTGTTTTATTTGCCTTGCTGGTCATGGCCACCCTGCTGAGCGGTGGCGCTTTGTCCCCAGATGTGCAAGCCCAAGATCGTAAAAAATTAACCGTTAAGCACTTACTATGCGAGAACTTGGTCAACCCGATTGGCTTGGACGCCCAAACTCCCCGATTTACTTGGCAATTGGAAGCTGATCGGCGAAATGTGCAGCAAACCGCCTACGAAATAAGAGTGAGTAAAGACATGACCGGCAAAAGCCCCGTCTGGGCCACGGGCAAAGTTGCTTCGGACCAATCGGTTTTGGTGGCTTACTCGGGCACGCCCCTGGCCTCGGGCCAACGCTATTTTTGGCAAGTAAGAGTTTGGGACAACCAGAACCAAGTATCCGGCTGGAGCCAGCCCGCTTTTTGGCAGGCAGCATTGCTCAACGCCAACGATTGGCAGGCAAAATGGATAAAAGCAGGGTTTGACGAGGATACCCTCATGCGCCCAAGTCCATATTTCCGCCGAAATTTCAACCTCAAAAAAACGGTCAAATCTGCCACTGCCTACATTACGGCTCAAGGCTTGTATGAAGCCCATTTAAATGGCAAACGCATCGGGGATTTGTACCTTACCCCTTTCTGGACGGCCTACCAAAAACGCCTGCAATATCAAGTCTATGACGTTACCAACCTACTGCGACAAGGCGATAATACCATTGGAGCATCGCTCGGAAGTGGCTGGTTCAGAGGTTCTTTGGCTTGGGAGGACAATAAAAATATTTATGGAAAAGACCTAGCCTTGCTTTTTCAAATGGAAATCACTTACACAAACGGCAGCAAAGAAACGGTGATTTCGGACGAAAATTGGAAGTCAAGCACCGGCAGTATTCGCTATTCTGAAATTTATAACGGCGAAACCAATGATGCCAGAAAAGAAGAAAAAGGCTGGAACACGCCTAATTACAACGATACTAAATGGGCTGGCGTTCGCTTGGCAGATTACAAAGGCACTTTGCTCGCTACCTACAACGAACCTGTAAAAAAACAAGAGGTATTCAAACCAATTAAGATTTTCAAAACACCAAAAGGAGAACAAGTCATTGACTTTGGGCAAAATCTGGTCGGCTTGGTGCAGGTGAAAGTCAAAGGTCAGGCGGGCGACAAAATCACCATTCTCCATGCTGAAGTATTAGACAAAGCGGGCAATTTTTACACAGAAAATTTGCGAGCGGCCAAGCAAAAAAACGAATACATTTTGAGCGGGGAGGGGGAAGAATCTTTTGAGCCGCATTTTACTTTTCAGGGCTTTCGCTACATCAAAATTGATGGATTTCCCACCGAAATCACGGCTGAAAACTTTGTCGCGGTCGCTCTTTATTCGGATATGAAAAAGTCTGGGGAATTCACCAGTTCTCACGCCTTGCTCAATCAGTTACAGCACAATATTCAATGGGGACAAAACGGCAACTTCGTTGATGTGCCCACGGACTGCCCGCAGAGGGACGAGCGTTTGGGCTGGACTGGCGATGCCCAAGCATTTGCCCGTACTGCTACTTTCAACCGACAGTCGCATAACTTCTTTGCCAAATGGCTCAAAGACTTGGCCATAGACCAAGCCGACGCCGATGGTCGCGTGCCTCATGTTGTGCCTAATGTCTTACCAAAAGATGCAGGCGGCTCGGCTGGTTGGGCGGATGCAGCCACGATTATCCCTTGGGACATGTACTTGGCGTATGGCGACAAGCAAATCTTGGCCGACCAATACGAAAGCATGAAATCTTGGGTGGGCTTTATAGAAAAAAATAGCACTAACTATCTGTGGAACAAGGGTTTTCACTTTGGCGACTGGCTCTTCTATCGCCCAAATGATGACAACGACGGCAGGGCGGCGGTTACAGACAAATATTTGATAGCCCAGTGTTTCTATGCTCATTCTACCAATTTGCTACTCAAAACTGCCAAAGTGCTGGGGAAAACTGATGATGAAACTAAATATACGGCCCTGCTGAAAAATATCAAAGAGGCCTTTCTGAAAGAGTACCTAACTCCTTCGGGGCGGTTGGTGTCAAGTACGCAAACGGCTTACGTATTGGCGCTCAACTTTGATATGCTCCCCGAAAACCTCCGCCCGCAAGCCGCCGAACGCTTGGTAGAAAACGTGAAAAACTATGGTAATCACCTGACCACAGGTTTTTTGGGAACGCCCTACCTCTGCCACGTGCTCACCCGCTTTGGCTATTTAGATGTGGCTTATAGCTTACTCATGCAAGAAAGCTATCCATCTTGGCTCTACCCGGTCAAAATGGGCGCAACCACCATCTGGGAACGCTGGGACGGGATCAAACCCGATAGCACTTTCCAAACGGCGGGCATGAATTCCTTTAATCACTACGCTTACGGGGCCATTGGCGACTGGATGTACCGAACGGTGACGGGCATAGATACCGAAGAAAGCGGCGTAGGCTATAAGAAAATCACCATCCAGCCGCACATTGGCGGCAAACTGACGATGGCAAGTTCAACCCTCCAAACCTATTACGGCCAAGTGGTTTCAGGCTGGAAAATAGAAAATGGAGTCACGACTTACAGCATAGAAATCCCAGCAAATACCACCGCGACCATCCTTTTACCTGCCAAAGGCATTGATGAGGTGACGGAAAATGGCGTAAAAATTTCTGGATCAAAAGAAGTGAAAAACGCCAAATTTGAGAATGGCAATGTGCGTTTCGAAGTGGGCAGTGGAACGTATCGTTTCAAAGTGGAATATGCCCGCTAACTGGTAGGCGTTTGCAACGTACTGGAACACGTTTGCCCGAACAGCTTAATCTGATCGTTGTACTCGGTTTTGCCCAACTATACCTTATCTTTGATCAATTTCAACAAATCCTCAAAATTTTTCGCCATGAAACAATTTTTCACCCTTTGCCTATTGATTGGGCTGGCGTGGCCAGTGGTGGCCCAACGCCAAAAACTGGCGTTGCAGATTGCCCAAAAAGCCAGAGAGATCGAGCCGAAGGTCATCGAATGGCGGCGCGACCTGCACCAGTTTCCCGAACTATCAAACCGGGAATTTAAGACGGCCGCCAAAGTGGCGGCGCATTTGCGCAACCTGGGGCTGGAAGTACAAGAAAAAGTGGCTTTCACCGGCGTGGTGGCCATTCTCAAGGGCGGCAAACCCGGCCCAGTAGTGGCACTGCGCGCCGATATGGACGGTCTGCCAGTATCCGAACGGGTCAAAATCCCCTTTGCCTCCCAAGAACGCAGCCAATTCAACGGCCAAAACGTGGGGGTGATGCACGCCTGTGGGCACGATACGCACGTGGCGATCTTAATGGGAGTGGCCGAAATCTTGGTGGCAATGAAGGCCGACGTGGCCGGAACGGTCAAATTTATTTTCCAGCCCGCCGAGGAAGGCGCACCTGACGGCGAAGAGGGCGGGGCCGAACTGATGGTCAAAGAGGGAGTACTGGAAAACCCCAAAGTGGAAGCCATTTTTGGCCTGCACATCAATTCCCAAACCGAAGTGGGCAAGATTCGCTACAAACCAGAGGGCATGATGGCGGCCGTGGATCGGTTCAAGATCAAGGTCCGGGGCAAGCAGACCCACGGCTCACAGCCCTGGAGCGGGGTCGATCCGGTGGTGACAGCCTCGCAAATAGTACTGGGCCTCCAAACCATCATCAGCCGGAGCGTCAACCTGACCGATGACGCAGCCGTGCTGACGATCGGTTCGTTCCACGGTGGAGTACGCGGCAACATCATCCCCGAAGAGGTGGCACTAGAAGGGGATATCCGCACTTTCAATGACCGGGCACGCGGGCAGGTGCTGGATTTAATCACCCGCATCGCGACCAACATCGCCGAGAGCGCCGGGGCCACGGCAGAAATAAAGATTACCTCCGGCTACCCCGTTACTTACAATGACCCCGCACTCACCGCCCTGATGGCCCCAACCCTCGAAGCCACGGCAGGCAAGGGAAATCTGATCCTCATGCGCCCCACCACCGGAGCGGAAGACTTTTCATTCTTTGCCCGCCAAGTGCCTGGACTGTTTATTAGCCTCGGCGGGATGCCCAAGGGCATGCAAGCCAGCGAGGCCGCTCCCCACCACACCCCCGATTTTTTTGTGGATGACAGCGGCATGCTGCTCGGAATCACCACTTTCTGCAACTTGGTGTTCGATTACGCCGAAGCCAAAAAGAAAAAATAGGCTCGTTTGCCCCTGCACGGCCCAGACAAAAGCCCCACAGATTTCCATCATCTGTGGGGCTTTGCTTTATATCAGTGCTGCGGCCCGATATGTTGCCTGCGGAGCTGACCGCGCGGGCCTTGGCCCACCTGCCCAGACACCAGCCCGCCAAAGCTTACGAGCAGCGGGCGTTCTACCGGCACACTATCCAGGTTGACGGCCATTACGCGGGCCTAGCCGAAAGCGTAAGCGATGTACTGAACGGCGGCTATCAAACCCAGTACGGGGCTGGCCGCTACGTGGCCCTGCCCATTGACCAAGTGCATATCGACCACCAGCGGCTCAGCGACCACCGCCTGCCCTACGCCAACGACGGCAGGCCGCGCCCTCAAACCAACTTGGACAGACTGTTGTTCATGAAAAAGCGGTTGCTGCACCGTGGTTTCTTGACCGAAAGCGGCTTGCGCAGAGCCACTTTTATGTTGGATTCCACGCGGTGGGAAAATGGGCGAGAGGTGCTGGTGCTGGGCTTTGCCCCCAAACGGCTGCCCAAGCCCGGCGCAATGTCCCCACTGGCCCTCGGGCGCGGGCGCATTTACCTGTACGCGGACAATTGGGCCATTTTTCGGATCGAGGCTGAAGCCATTTTGCCTAAGGGCAAGCAGACCGATCCGCCCACCTTGCACCATACCCAGCACTTGGCCTACCGGCTGGAGGTGCAGTTTGCCCCAAAGGCCAGTATTACCTCCAGTCGGTGCAGTACCAAGCCGACTACGACGACTACGGCTGGGGGGATGAAACTCCCCGGCGGGTGCAGGTGCGCGCCTCAGTATGGATAGAAAACCTGCAACTGCGCCTCCTGACAGAGGCAGAATATGTGGCCAAGTACGGGGCGACCAGTATGGCGCAGTGCGGGTGGACCTGCGCCACCGCCACCAGCCCACCTACGACCCGCAGTTTTGGGCAGGAATGCCGCCCACTCCGCATTTTCTTGTCATGCAGCGGGATTTGGAAAAAAGCCGGCCCTTGGCCCGACAATTTGCGCACAACCACTGGGACAACCTCGTTTCACCGGGGGACAGCCTAGCTATCGTGCGGCGGTATTCGCGCAAGTACCAAGCTTTTTTGCAAAATCAAAATTAATGCTTCTACTTATCTATTTGACAATCAATAGATAAGTAAAAGCATATTTTACCCAATAATCAACCAGCAAGCCTCACCTCACTCCCCATTGCACCATTCATTCTCGCAAGAACCAATGGGAGCACCGGGCGGCATTTCTTTGTGGCCGGGCACTTTGGCTTTTTCGGGGGCTTTCATGCGCTCGAGTGCGTAATCCAAATGGGCCATATAGGCGGCTTCTTTGGTGCTGGCCTTGGTCGATTCGATAAATGCTTTCAGCTCCTTTAGCGTCTGCTGGCATACGGCGCGGGCCTGGTAAGTTGCATTCTCGTTTATGCTCAGGGCCAGCAAGTGGGTCAGGGCGATCTGCTCGGTCTGGAACTGGACTTGCTGGGCCAAGCCCGCGCTCCGGGGCGCTTTCCAAGTTGCGTTTTGGAGTTGGGCCAGCACTTCGGCCAAACCAAGGGCATTGGCCCGGGCCTCAAACTCAACCAGCCGGTTGGCCCGCTCCGGGTGCAGCAGCAGGCCAAGCGAAAAATCAGCGGCGGCCTCGGCAGCGGCCAGCGGGTCAAAAGTGAGGCCGGTCCGCTTTTTGAACAACTCACGGTTGGCCCCAAAACCCAACGGCCTGGGTGGAATGAGCTTTATGATCCGCTCGGGGAGCGTGAGCACCACCGGGCTGATGGTGCCCAGCAGGGCATTTAGGGCCTGTAATTGGGCCTCCTTAGCCAAAATCTGGGTCACGAGTTGGTCATCGCCGCGCAGGGCATAGTTGTAGTCCATGCCACCCACCATTTTCGCGGCCGCTTCCACTTGGTAACGGTGGTAATTGTAGACCGGCACCAGCATATCTTCCAACAACGCCATGGGCTCGCCTTCCCGGATATTTTTTTCGCCAAAATTATCGAGGGCTTTCTGGCGCACGGCCAGCACATTTTGCAGTTCAGTCACTGGATCCTTGCCGTTGTCCCACAGGTGGGAAAAGGGATGTGCCCCGCCGGGCGCGCGGGAATCTTGGTCGGAGATGAACCGCAGCCCGCGTTTGTTCGCTTCGTCAATGATCTTGTTCAGTTCCTTGGTTTCGTCGGTGCCTTTGGGAAATTCTTGGTATCCCCACTTGATGCTCACGTTGTCCCATTCGCCCATGCCGAGTGCATAGGCGTTCCCCAAGTCAATGTTGCCATTTTTATCCAATTGAATCGTCGGGTGGGGATAGTCCATGACCGAAGCGCGGTTGTTGGTGCTGGCCGCATAGTTGTGGACCAGCCCCAGCGTATGGCCCACTTCGTGCGCCGAAAGTTGCTTGAGGCGGAGCAGGGCAGTCTTGAGCATCGGCTCGCTCACGGCCTTGCCACTTTCGAAGGGAGCGAGCAAGCCAGCAAAGATGAGATAGTCTTGGCGCACCCGGAGCGAGCCCAGCGATACGTGGCCCTTGATGATCTCGCCCGTGCGCGGATCCACCACCGACGAACCGTAGCTCCAGCCCCGCGTCGATCGGTGGACCCACGTAATGGTGTTGTGGCGCACATCCATCGGGTCGGCGCCTTCGGGCAGGAGCTTTACCTGAAACGCATCTTTGTAGCCCGCCGCCGTAAAAGCTTCGTTCCACCAACTGGCCCCTTCGAGCAGGGCCGATCGGATAGGCTCGGGCGTACCATTGTCCAAATAATATACAATTGGCTCGACGGCCTCGCTTATTTTAGCCGTGGGATCTTTCTTCTTCAGACGGTGGCGAACAATGAATTTCTTGTCAATCGGCTCGTTCACCGGAGTGGCGTAGTCAAAATACGAAATATTGATAAAGCTCGAGCGCGGATCAAAGGCGCGGGGCGCATAGCCATTGTCGGGCAGTTGCACCAGCGAGTGGTGGGTGCGCAGGGTGATGGCCTCCACCGATGGGGCCACCGAGGCCAGATAGCCCCCGGCATCTTCGCCACCAGTAAAAGTGATCGTGGCTTCAAACTCGGTGTTCTGGGGGAAATTTTTGGTGCGGGGCAGATAAATGGCCGAGCGACTGGGGGACAGTTGGTAGTTGCCCTGTTTCATTCCGCGCAAGCGGGCGGCCACTCCGTGCGCATCGCGCAGGAAAAACTCGGTAGCATCCACCAGCACTTTATCGCCTTCTTCGGCCTCCACCGTGAAGCCCCACAGGACTGACTGGGCAAACGATTCGCGCACGGCCCGCCGCTCGTTCGGGTCTTGGCTCACGGCCCGGTAACGCTGGTTGGGCTGCACCATCAATACTTTTTTGCCCACTCGGCTGAAATGGACAATGCGCTCGTCACCCAGTTGGGCTCGATCCAGCCCGATGTCGTTCGATCCCAATCCAGCGGGCAGGGAATTGAGATACAGTACTTCGGTCTCAAACTGGTCAATTTCCAGCCAGATTTTGCCTTGGGCCGCATCCCACCAAAAGGGGAAGAACCCCGCTTGGCGGGCCATTCCGGTTGTCTTTTCGGCAATAGTGGGCAGCTTTTGGGCCCATGAGGCCAGAGATAGGCCCCAAAAAAGGGAAAAAAGTAGCAATTTTTGCATGGAAGGTAGGTTTTGACCCCAAATTAATACTTGAGCACCGGCTAAACAAGCCTTGCGGCAGAAAATTATGCCCTGAAGGTCAAACAGCCACTAGCGGCGGTTGGGCTGGCCGGGCCTTATTTGCCCTCCGCCCCAGTGCCAAAGCCAAATATTAGCCAACCAGTGGCCATCTGCCAATTATTGCTATATTCCAGAGCGCGGGGCTTTGGGGCCAATTGGTTTAACAATCCAGACCATAACTCGCCCCAATGCTATAAAACGGGTCAACTGACTTGAGCACTAAAACAACTACATTGGTATTTAAAAGGCATTTAGAATTTTCAAAATTCATCAACCGAACAAGGAAAGATCCTGATCATTTGCAGCATCAAATGATGCAATCGCAGATACCAGATCAACCCATTTAACATCGATATTGAACATGAAAAAATATCCTTGTTTTATTTATTCTGCTGTTTCAAAAGGTGGACGGTCAAGCATTGCAAGCCAAGAGTACAATTGACACCGATCGCACCGTTGGCGATATTGACCCCAATCTTTTCGGTAGTCTTACCGAACACTGGGGCCGGAGTATTTATGGGGGCATCTATGAACCGGCTTCTTCGCAAGCCAATGAATTTGGGCTTCGGAAAGATGTGCAGCAAGTGATGAAAGAAATGGGGATCAGCAATGTGCGCTATCCCAGGGGAAATTTCGTATCGGGATACCACTGGGTGGACGGGATTGGCGGTAAAGCCCGCCGGCCCAAACGCATGGACTTGGCCTGACCCATTTATATCGCTTTTGATGAATTTAACGTATGGTACCGGGCCTTCAAGCAGAAATTGGAAGAGCGCCATGACTTGCCCCGTTGTTGGTGTTGATGGGGCGCACCGACAACAAAGCTGCCCCACCCACAAAGCCCCAATCCGGGCAATGGGTTAAAAAATCAAATGCTGTGGTGTTCTTTATGTGAAATCCCGCCGCCTGTACCCTCATGGAAGGCCATCGCGCTGGCGGCCAAGGCTGGCAAAAGTCACCGACTTTGCCCAGCGGGGTTGTCGGTGCGCTTTGCCAACACCAACGACGGTAAAAAAATAGCCTAAAAAAGGCGGCCACTAAAACCAAAACCAAAGAATTGCAGGCCAAAGATTTTGCCTTGCCCTCTACCTTTCCGGCCCGTTCGTTCACCATGTTCAAAATAGCTTTTGGCAAAAGCAAATAGGCTGGCTTCTGGCTGGAGACCCAAATCGCCATGGGGTGTTAATCGCTTGAATAGAAGTTCGCTATTGAGCCTTTTTGAGCAATAGCGAACTTCTGTTTATTGACAACCAAACATTTACCTGTTTGCACAATCCTTTGGGTTGCGAAATAGCACTATGGCAAAATGGATGACTTTCACATAAATTTTTGACAATGAACAAACCAAAATTATCCCCCGGCGATCGTCAGGGGAATATGAGTTGCAAGAAAACGAAATTATTTATTTTTGACAGCTTTTTGCCTTGGGATTGGGCGTTCAGTCAGCAACGGGTTCATTGGCGGGGGAACAGGGTTAGATTAGATTCACTCCTTTTGATTGTCAGCAACCTCATTGATGGAGATGTAGCGCTAGCGGAGAAAAACCTGACATCTCGGCAGACCGATTAGGCCAGGGCAACAGATAGCAAATACGCACCTCCGGTCAAGCCAATGGCCTTAAACCGCTAAACCAATGGTACTGGACTAGGCTGCCCAGCAAGTTTTGTCAACCCCATACCAACTTGGCCAACTCAGGGTGCAGCCGCAGCGGCCATGAAAGTGGTGGACAGCGCTTGGGGCATGACGAACAAACCTAGCTTTAGAAAAATTATTCACAAAAATCTCTACAAAATCAGCATTTTTTTTGAATCTAGTTATTTCTAAGCTTTCTGCAACATTCTTTGAATACTTTCTTCTACTTTTGGTGCAACAGGATGGAATAATAATGATTTTCAGTGGGTATCAATCAATCGTAAACTAAATGTTGTGGAAAAACTATGAAGAATTTTACTTATTGGATTGTATTGAGTTGTTGCTGCATGCTATGGGCTTTGCCGGCGCTGGCCCAAGAAAAGGTCGTTAGTGGCAAGGTGACATCGGGCGAGGACAACAATGTGCTGCCCGGCGTGAACGTGGTGGTAAAGGGAGTGAACAAAGGGGCCGTCACTGATGCCGAGGGCAACTACAAGGTGAGTTTGCCAGCTGGTGCCAATATCTTGGTGTTTTCCTACATCGGCTATTTGACCCAAGAAATGGAGGTTGGTACGCGCAGCGTGGTGGACGTAGTGATGAAAGTGGATGCCCGCCAACTGAACGAAGTGGTGGTGACGGCCCTGGGCCTGACCCAGCAGAAAAAATCACTCACGTACTCGGTACAGGAGTTGAAAGGGGCCGAAATCATCCAAGCCCGCGAGGCCAATATCGTAAATGCACTCAATGGCAAAGTGGCTGGGGTGCAGATTGTGAGCAACGGGGGCTCCGTTGGTGCGGGTGCCTCCATCAACATCCGGGGCAAAAACTCTTTTACCGGCAACAGCCAACCGTTGTTTGTCATTGACGGAGTGCCGGTGAGCAACGCCTTCCGGGGCGGAGGCTCCTCGGGGGTGGACGTGGCCAATCGTGCCGTGGACATTAACCCTGATGACATCGAGTCTATCTCGGTGCTTAAAGGCCCGGCCGCTGCCGCCCTCTACGGGATCCAGGGCGGGAGTGGAGTGGTGGTCATCACTACCAAAAAAGGCAGCCGCAGCGAAAAACGCAGCACCACCGTCAATTTTTCCTCGAATTATTCCGTGGAGAGCATCAATAAAAACTTCCAATTGCAGGATCAGTTCGCCCAGGGCAACAACGGGGTGTTCGGTGATCTGCCCACCGTTACCAATATGTTCGGCCCGCGATTTACCGACTTGCGCTACAACGGGGTGCCCGATGTGCTTAGCCCGCTGGGCCGCGTGGTGCTGGCCTCAGACCCCACTGCCCGCCAAGATCAAGCAGTTGTCCCGTTTGACAACCAAGCCAAATTTTGGCAAACCGGCACCAGTTGGAACAACCACGTGAGCATAACGAGTGGCAATCGGGATGGCAATTTATATTTTTCCATGGGCCATTTGGATCAAAAGGGCATCATCCCGCGCAACACCTTCGCCCGGACAACGGTCAAATTGAGCGGTGAAACTGCCCTGAACAGCAAAATCCGCTTGTCGTCATCGGCTACCTATACCCGCTCGGGAGGCAATAAAGTGGGTCGGGGCGATAACTTTACCGGCGTGGTGCAAGGTTTGTACCGTACTCCACGAAATTTTGACGTGTTCAACGGCCAAAACAATCCTTATGATCCCGTCGCCTATCAATTTGCCAATGGCAGCCAGCGCAATTTCCGCAACCGCAACCAGATCGATGGCATGAACCCCTCCGATCTCGGCCTTGGCCCCGATGGCCCCTTGTGGACAGTCAACCAGAACCCCTTTGTGGACGAGGTGAACCGCCTCAATGGTTTTGCCCAACTCAACTACGAGATCCTGCCCTGGCTCAAAGCACTCTGGCGCGGTGGGGTGGATATTTTTTCTGACCAGCGCACCCAAACCTTCAACGTTGGTTCTTTTGGGGGGGATGGCCGCTTTGGCCGTGTGCTGGAACAGACTTTCTTGGAGCGCACCTTCAACTCCGATTTTGTGCTGACCGCCGAGAAAAAAGTAGGTGACTTGAACTTGGTCCTTTTGCTGGGCCACAACCACTTTGTCAACCACGTCACCTTCCGCTCCATCGATGGCAACACGTTCAACCAGCCTAATTTTCTCAATATTTCCAACGCGACCATTTATGCCAACCCGCAGCAATCCCTCACCCGCCGGGCCACTTATGCCGCTTTTGCCAATTTGAAGGCTGATTACAAGGAAATGGTGTTTCTGGAACTGACGGGACGAAATGAGTGGGCCTCAACCCTGCCCAAGGACAATAATTCCTTCTTCTTCCCTTCGGCCAGCTTGGCCCTATCGATCACCGATATGCTGGGGATGCAGGACAACAAAACCTTTTCGCTGGGCAAACTACGGCTTTCCTACGCCAATGCCGCCCAGATCCCGGCCGCCTATGCTACCGAAACCTTCTTCTTCCGGGCTGGTGCATCCGATGGTTTTGGCCAAGGCATCAATTTCCCGATCCAAGGCAGCAACATCGGGGGCGTATCGCTGGCCAACACGCTGGGCAATCCTGGCCTCAAGCCCGAAACCAACAGCACGTTTGAGATCGGGACTAACCTGCATTTCTTGAGCGACCGGATTACACTGGATCTGACCTACTACAATTCGCAGAGCAAAAACCTGCTCACTACCTTGCAAGTGTCTGGGGCTTCGGGCTTTACGGGCCGCAGTGTGAACGCGGGGGAACTCCGCAACCGGGGCATCGAGGCCGTGCTCAACGTCACCCCGGTGCGCAACGAAAACATCAAGTGGGACATTACCTTCAATTTTACCCGCAACCGCAACGTAGTGACGGCCCTGCCCGACGGCCTGGCCTTTATCAACCTGCCCGGCTTCGGCACCATCTTCACGCCACGCCTCGTCCCTGGGGAACAATTTGGCGTGTTTTATGGCTCCGGCTGGCTGCGCAACGAACAAGGGGAGCGCATCATTGGCGACAATGGTTTCCCCGTCCGCCAGGACAACATTCGGATCGGCAACCCCAACCCCGACTTTTTGCTGGGCATCCGCAACAGTTTGAGTTACAAAGGGATCACCCTCTCTTTCTTGTGGGACATCCGTCAAGGTGGCGACATGTGGAACGGTACCGAGGCTGTAATGACCAACATTGGGGCAACGGTGCGCACTGCCCAGCGTGGCGAGTCCACCGTGTTTGAGGGCGTGCGCCGCGATGGAACGCCCAATACCCAGGCTGTTACGCTCACCCAAGCCAACTGGTTTCAGGCCGATGGCCGTGCCACCGGGGCCGCTGGGGTCCATGAGCAGTTTGTCGAAAATGCGTCTTGGTTCCGTTTGCGCGATTTCTCGCTGGGCTATAGCCTGCCCAAAGTTTGGGCCAGCAAGCTAAAAATGAAGGCATTGGACGTGTCGTTATTTGGCCGCAACCTGATCCTGATCACCGATTACACCGGTGTGGATCCCGAAAACAATTTTTATGGCCTTAGCCCGGCCCAAGGATTGGACTATTTTGGCAATCCCAATACCCGTAGTTTTGGGATCAGTTTAAACGCTTCTTTTTAATCAATGATCCACCTGCTTGATTATACTCCAATTAGATGCCCGGCAACCGGTGGTTTTAATCGCAACGAACAAGCGTAACTGCGATAATTCCCCGGTGCTATTGTCATTGGGTGCACAATCAGCCAACTCCATAAAAAAATGAAAAATATCAAAATAGCAGTCATTGTCGCCACCCTTGCCCTGTTGAGTATTGGGGGGTGTAACTTCGGGGATACCAACGTAAACCCCAACTCGGCCACCGATGCCCCCATGAATGTCCTGTTGCCTGCCGCCCAGGCCAACTTGGTTTACGGCGTCCACGGCGATATTTCGCAATTCAACAGCTTGCTGCTCCAGCACACCAGTGGTGTGGAAAACATCTATGTCACCGTCAGCCAATACGACCTCAATGCCAACTTGGCCTCCCGGGTGTGGAACGGCAACTTGTACCCCGGCTCAATGAAGGACCTTCAATTGGTGATCCGCAAGTCGTTTCAGAACAATTCACCGCACTACCGGGGCGTGGCCCGTATCTTAATGGCCTCGGCCTTGGGCCAAATCGTTGATCTCTGGAACAATGCCCCCTACAGTGAAGCGTTTCAGGGCGATGCGGCCTCGCCAAACTTTTTCCCGGCCTACCAGCCCGGGGCGGTGCTGTATGATTCGGCCCAGAACCTGCTCACGGCGGCCATTGCCGATCTGAGCGCCCCGACCAGCTTCCAGTCACCCTCCCGCGATGACCTCGTGTTCCGGGGCGACCGGGCCGCTTGGATACGGACGGCACGCGCACTGCAAGCCCGCCTGCACAACCACTTGAGCAAGGTGGACGCACCCGGCTCGGCCCAGCGCACCTTGGCCGCCCTCGACGCGGGCACCTTTACCACCAATGCCCAAGATGCCCGCATCGTGTTTGGCACAGCGGTCAACACTCCCTCCCCGTGGTTTGCCCACCTCAGTGGCAGCTTTGGCAATGGCAACCGGGTGAGCGCTTTTTTGATCAACCTGATGCAACAGCGCAACGATCCGCGCTTGCCGTTTTACGCCCGGCGCACGGCTGCGAGCACGTTTGTGGGTTCGCCGGCTGGTGGCCCCATCAATGCCAACGCCTCGCTGGTGGGCCCTTACTTCAACCGGCCCGATGCCCCGGCCAATTTCATCACGTATGTCGAGGTCAAGTTCATTGAGGCCGAAGCGGCACTGAGGGCCGGCAACAATGCCCGGGCCGCCACTGCCCACAACGAGGCCGTCCGGTCCTCCATTGCCAAAATGACAGTGGCCCTGCCCACCGTCAGCCTGACGACCGATGCCACAGCCAATGCGGCCTACATTGCCGCCAATGCGAGCGAGACCGAAACGAGCATTTCCCTGAACAAGATCATGACCGAAAAGTACTTGGCCCTGTTCTTGGACCCCGAAGCTTGGACCGACTGGCGGCGCAGCACTACCGCTGCCACGCCCAACGGGATTCCGGCCTTGACTTTGGCCAACAATTCCCAGACGTTCACCCAAGGCCGCTTCCCCCGCCGCTGGCCGTATCCAATTTTGGAAATCCAGACCAACGGAGCAAATGTACAGGCCCAGGGCGCGGCCAGCATTACCGACCGGGTATTTTGGGATCGGTAGCCGATCGATTGGAAAACCTGCTGAATGGCCAGTGATGGTCTAGCCTAATCGTGGCACGGAGATCTACCGTGCCACGATTTTTTTTGAAAACCCTGACTTTCGCAACCACAGGGTACCGAAACTGTGTACCGACATTTTTTGGGCCGGTAAATCTCGCGTAATCATCTGTTAAAACATTCAAGACCAAGCCGCTCGGCATTGCTGCTTTCCTGTATTATTGCTTACTTTTGTGCCGTGAAAGTATGGTTTCGCCCATTAATTGCTGGTTTGCTCGCCCTGAGCGTGATGGTTTCCACCACTGGGGCCACCTTCCATCGCCATTTTTGTTTGATAGCGGTGGAGCGTACTTGCGATCTCCAGCCGCCGGCCGGGGAGGACGCACCCAGTTGCTGCGGCATCGGCCATAATGAATCCGACTGCTGTACCGCAAAACTGGAATTCAGGAAAACCGACGTCAGCCCAGTTTCTGCGCTTTTCCAGTGGGCAATGGCGTGGGCCTTGCTGCCAACCCTGCCCTCTTCGCCAGCCGCTCAATTGGCTTTTGGCGGGGCCATTGTTGCGTCGTCCCCTTCTGTTCCAGACACTTCCCCTCCTTTGCCGGGCCAGAAAATCGTGATCCTGCACCAAGCCTTTTTGTTATAGATTTTCGGTTTCGCCGCTGAGGCCCAAGGCAACGCCATGTCCCAATTTGGTTGTATCTGTTCCAAATCCACCAAAGATTGGAATGTTTTGTAACTACCTTTATCCGAAATCAAAATGAAATCCATCTATATCAATATCCAAGTACTGCTTTTTTTGCTGGCCCCGGCAGGCATGGCCCAAACCCTGCACGGTATGGTCACCGAAAAAAGCAATGGCACCAATACGCCCCTGCCCGGGGCCAGTGTCATTTGGCTGGGCACCCGCTCGGGCACAGTCACCGACTCGACGGGCCACTTTATGATCCAGTTCCCGGCCCGGACCAACCAACATAAAATCGTGGTCAGTTTTGTTGGGTTCGCGCCCGACACCATCGATGTGCACGGGAAAACCCAGGTCAGCATAGTCCTCCGGGGCAACGAGCTGGCCGGGGTGACCATCCGGGGCGACCGCACCGACGAATTGAACCCGATCCGCACCGAGGTGATCACCTCCCAAGACCTGCGCAAAGCCGCTTGTTGTAACCTCTCGGAGAGTTTTGAAACCCAAGCCTCGGTCGATGTGCACATTAGCGACGCAGTATCGGGCACCAAGCAGATCCAAATGCTGGGTCTGGACGGCATCTACACCCAAATCACGGCAGAAAACATCCCGGCAGTGCGCGGCCTGAGTGCCCGCAACGGGCTAAATTTTATCCCCGGCACGTGGATCCGCTCCATCGACGTGAGCAAGGGCGCGGGCAGCGTGGTCAACGGCTACGAATCGGTCACGGGCCAGATCAATGTCGAGCTGATCAAGCCCCTGGAAAGTGAGCGTTTTTTTTACAATGCCTACGTCAGCCAGTTTGGCCGGGTGGAAAACAACCTGCATTTTACCAAAAAGCTAAATAAAAAGTGGAGCTCGGCCCTACTCCTGCACGGGAGCACGCAACGTTTCCGCGAGGATCAAAATGAGGACAGTTTTATGGACATCCCCATTTTCAACCAAGTCAATGTGTTGAACCGCTGGAACTACCAAGGCAAGAACATGGAGTCACAGTTTGGCATCAAAGCCCTTTATGACGACCGTTTGGGCGGGCAAATGGCGTTTCGGCCCGACATGGCCCGCACCGCGCTCAACCCCTACGGCCTGCGCCAAGAAAACCGCAAGATCGAGGCTTTTGGCAAAACTGGGATTTTTTTGCCGGGCAAGCAGGAGAGCATCGGCCTGATCGTCAATGCTTTTGAACACGACATCAAAGGCTACTGGGGCTTACAAAATTATGCCGGCCGACAGCAATATTTTATGTTCAATGGCATTTACCAAAACAAGTTTGGCGACCGGCACGGCCTGAAAGCCGGGGCCAGTTTGGTGGCCGACAATTACCGCGAAAATTACAGTGGGAGCATCTACCAACGCCAAGAGCGCGTGGCCGGCGTATTTGCCGAATATGCCTACAATGTGCCGCTCAAGTTCACCGCCGTGCTCGGCTTGCGCTATGACCGCCATAATTTGTTTGGCAACATTGTGACCCCGCGCCTGCACCTCAAATACAACCTTGCCCCCAATACCACCCTCCGGGCCTCGGCCGGGCGCGGCTTCCGCTACGCCAACGTGATCATGGAAAACTTGGGCTTCCTGATCAGCAGCCGTCAATTTGAGATTGATGAGCCGCTCAACCCCGAAATTGCTTGGAACTATGGCCTGAGTGTCCACCACAAGTATACATTCTTGGGCCGCGATGGTTCCCTAACGCTGGATCTGTACCGCACTCAGTTCCAGAACCAAATCATTGCCGATATGGACTCGGACGTGAACAAGATCCAATTTACCAACCTCAAAGGCCCCTCGTTTGCCAACAGCTTCCAGTTTCAGGCCGAGTATGACCTGCTGGACGACCTGACCATCACCGCCGCCTACAAATATTATGATGTCCGGGCGCAGATAGGCAACTTGGTGCGAGCCGTGCCCTTCATCCCCAAACAACGGGTGTTTGTCAACTTGGCCTACGACATCAAGCGCTGGCGCTTCGATGCCACCATCCAGTGGTATGGGGCCCGCCGCCTGCCCAAGGCCCCCCGCAACAACATCGATGAAACGGGCTACGACCATACTCCGCACGGCGGCTACGCTAACGGCCAGTTATTGCGCCGCGAGGAAGCCCCGGATTACTTCTTGTTCAATGCCCAAGTGACCAAGGTGTTCCGCACTTGGGAAGTTTATCTGGGTATGGAAAATATCGGCAACTTTATGCAGCACCATCCCATCCTCAACTATGACCAGCCGTTTAGCCAAAACTTCGACGCGGGCACGGTTTGGGCACCGATCATGGGGCGGATGTTGTACGCCGGAGTGCGCGTTACCATCGATTGACCCACGTACTCAGGGATTTAATCACCCTAAATAGTGGTGGGGCGGGTGTTTATCGAATTGTTGACCGATTCTATCGATAACCGAAAAATTATTGTTGCCTTATGCTTTCATTTGTGCACCGATATAAATGAAGTATAAAATATTTTTAAGGATTATTTGGTTTAATTGTTAAAGCTGAGGGAAATGGGCTCCACTGGAGTCCATTTCTTTTTTTGTGCTGTTCCACACTTTATCCCAGCTTTTTTGTCTCTTTGCACTGCCAGCCAAGTCCGCTTTCCGGCTGGCGACAACTCACGCCTATGATGAAACCATTAATTATGCTCGGCACGCTGCTAGTGCTGCTGGGCGCGCAAGCCTGCTCCCCGGCCCCCGCCCCGACCGATGTGGTGGCCACCCTGCTCAAAAGCCGTCCCGATCTGTTTGGCCAAGTGCTCGCCGATCCTGCCAAGTACCAGATCCAAATCCTCTACACCCAGATCGATCGCGATGCCCAAAACCGGCCCCAATTCACCAGCCACCCGTACCGGCTCAACCGGAACGCCTATTTTTATCCGGCCAGCACGATAAAATTTCCAGCGGCGGTACTGGCCTTGGAAAAACTGAACGAACTCAAAGTGCCCGGCCTTAACCGGGACAGCCCCCTGCGCATCGACAGTGCTTACCAAAAACAATTGGCCGTGGCCAAAGACGAATCGGCCGCCAACGGACTGCCCAGCTTGGGGCATTACCTCAAAAAGCTGTTGATCGTGAGCGACAACGATGCTTTCAACCGCTGTTATGAATTTTTGGGCCAGCAATACCTCAACGATAAGTTGCACGCCAAAGGCTTCCGCGATGTGCGGATCATCCACCGCCTGTCGGTGGGCGACAGTAAACTGACTGCCCAATACACCAATCCCTTTACCTTTTTTGCCCCAAGTGGCCAGCCGGTCATCTACCAACAACCATTGGTCAAAAACGAAAAAACCTACCCCAACCAATTGGGGCACGCGGCTACCCAACTGGGCAAGGGCTACCTGAGTTATCGCCAGAAACCGGAAGGGGAACTAGTGGCCAAGCCAATGGATTTTTCCGACAACAACTATGTGTCGGTCGAGGCCCTGCAAGCCATGCTCAGGGCAGTGCTGTTCCCCGAAGCCACGCCAGCACCAGCGCGGTTCAACCTCACCGAAGACGATTACCGTTTTTTATACCGCTACATGTCCATGTATCCCAAAGAAAGCCAGTTTCCCACCTATGCAGATACTTGCTGCAACTACGACGGCTACTGCAAATTTTTGATGTATGGCGACACCAAAACGGCCATCCCGGCCAACATCCGCATTTTCAACAAAGTGGGTGATGCTTACGGTTTTTTGATCGACAATGCCTACGTCGTCGATTTTGACAAGGGGATTGAATTTTTGCTCACTGCGGTTATCTATGTCAATGAAGACGGCATATTCAATGACGATAAATACGAGTACGACCAGATCGGAATGCCTTTTATGGCCCGATTGGGGCAGATCATTTATGCCCACGAGGCCAAACGCGCCCGGCGCGCCAAACCTGATTTGAGCCGGTTTAAAGTCCCCTATAATTAATGTGGCAAGAAGTTTGAAACCTACCAATTTTGTAATCACTAGATAGCGATGTTACAAAAGTTCTTTCACTTGGGTGTTCGCGAAGGGATGGATGATTACCTGCGCGGCAAGGTAGTCATGACCAACCAGTTGGTGTTTCTGCTCACCATCGTTGACACAATTTACTTCTTGGGCAGCTTGTTCTTTTTTCCCCAACTCTTATTTACCTATGTTGTCGGATGGGGGGCGCTGCTGCTCATAGCACTACTCAATATTACTATTAAATACAATGCTGCTCGCCTGTTGGCCAGCTTGGCCCCCATGTTAATTGGTGGCTTTTCCTACTTGGCCCTTTCCCAAGGCCCGGCCGACATTCTTTTGGGACATGCTTTCCTTATCTTTGGTTTTCTACTCATTCCATTCGTTCTGTTTGATTTCCGCGAACTCCGCTTGCTCCTCCTCTCCTCTGCGATCATTACCTTATTGTTTATTTGCAATGCCCCACTTAATGTACTAATTGACATAAAAGTAGATAATTCTTTTTTCAAGCTGCCGATTATCGATTTTACTACCACTTTTATAGCGGTTGGAGAGGTGCTCTTCCTTATGTATATCTTATTGGACATCAACCGAAGGGCGGAACTAAAGTCCCAACGAGCTATGGCCGAGGCTGAGCAAAAGGCCATAGCCTTACAGGCATCTAGGCAAGTAATGGAGGCTACCTTGGCCGAAGTGGAACGGGCCAGGGCGGTGCAAGAACAACGGGCCTGGGCCAACGATGGCATTGCCCGGTTGGCGGCCCTGCTCCAAGCTGGCCACTCGGATCAACTGGCCGACCGCCTTATTTCAGAGCTAGTGCGCTACGTGGGCGCCAACCAAGGTGGGCTTTACGAAGTCAAAACAGTTGACGACCAGGCCCGCATTTCCCTGAGTGCTTGTTATGCCTATGGGCGCAAGAAATTTAATGAGCAGGAGCTTGGCCCGGGCGAAGGCTTGCTGGGGCAGGTTTATCTGGAAAAAGAAAAAATGGTTTTCACCAGAGTGCCCCAAGGCTATCTCAGCATCACTTCGGGACTGGGCGAGGCCAGCCCGAGCAGTTTGGTGATTATTCCCATGATCGCCAATGGCCAAGTGGAGGGCCTGCTGGAACTGGCATCCTTCCATCTTTTCCAAGACCATCACATCGAGTTTCTGGAAAAAGCCGCCGAAAACTTGGCCGGCTGGCTGGCCACCGACCGGGCCAATGCCCGCACTCGCCAACTGTTGGAACAGACCAAACTGCAAGCCGAAGCTTTGCGCGCCCAAGAGGAGGAAATGCGCCAAAACCTGGAAGAATTGATGACCACCCAAGAGGAATGGCAACGCAAACAAAGATAAACGGATCGGTAAAAGCAGCTTTTGCGCGAAAAACTGCAAGCGTTCCAATAGTTACGCCTAATCTACCTCGGCCCGGCTGGGAGCGGAGACCTGTGCCCCCAGCCGCGTGACCGAAATGGCTGCTGCCCGGATGGCAAAACGCACCGACTCAATCAAATCCCGGTTTTCGGCCAAGGCCACGGCCAAAGCGCCATTGAAAACATCACCCGCAGCGGTGGTGTCCACTGCCCGGACCACCGGGGCCGGGAGCAGCACCGTGCCCGTCGGCTGGGAAACCAGCGCGCCCCGCGTCCCCAGCGTAATGATCACCCGGGGCACGCCCAGCGAGTGCAGCATCTTGGCCGCCGCCACCGCACTGGGTTCGTCCATGACCGGGATGCCCGTCAGGATTTCGGCCTCGGTTTCGTTGGGGGTGATCGCATACAGGTACGGAAACAGCGAGGTTGGCAGCGACTGGGCAGGAGCCGGATTGAGGATCACTGCCCAGCCCCGACCATGGGCCTCCCTAGCGGCATACTCCACCGTGGCCAAGGGAATTTCCAATTGGAGCAACACCCACGGCTGCCCTTGCCCGGCGGCCAACGCCAACCCAACTTCGGCGGGGTGCAGGTGCGCATTGGCTCCCGGGGCCACCATGATGGCATTTTCGCCGTGGCGATCCACGCCGATGAGGGCCACCCCCGATGGCCGATCCTCATCCACAGAAACAAATTCAGTGTGGATGCCTTCGCGCTCGAACCCCAAAATGGCTTGCTGGCCAAACACATCGTTGCCCACTTTGGCCACTAGCATGACCCTGGCCCCAAGCCGGGCAGCGGCCACGGCTTGATTGGCCCCTTTTCCGCCGGGGTTCAGCAGGAAAGTCCCGCCCAGTACGGTCTCGCCCGGGGCAGGAAGTTTGGCGGCCTGAACCACCATATCAGTGTTTGAACTCCCAATTACGATCAGGGTCGACATAAAAAGTGATTGTTGAGCTTGTGCCAAATATACCGGATTTTTTCATCAAGGTGAACCTGCTAGGCCAGCATGATCGACCACTGGCGCGACGGCCAGCACTAAGAACTACTGTTCATGAAATCGGTTAGTGAAAAAAGCGGGTGGCTCCTGTTTGAGCAATTGCTGGTGGACCGGTGAGCTATGACCGTAAAGGTGAGGCTGCCGTTTAGGCGAAGCTACTCTTTCGTTTTAACCAAACTTTTTGCCTTGTTCCCACCCTTATCGATCGAGTACCAACTGCTGCTGATCCAAGTGCTGTGTTCTCCGTCAGGCTCGGTTTGGCAGTTGTTGCTCACTTTGGCTAGGCCGTCCGCAAACGGGTAAGCGCAGGCAAATTGTGGCGCAATCACGATTTCCCCACTTACCGCATCAGCATAGCCAATCTTATCACCTTGCTGGATCCGGAACAGCCCTTCGGCAACCTCGTCCGGTCCGTTGTCAAACTGAAAGACGTGGTATTTCACCTGCCCTTGCCGATTTATGGCCACCAACCCGCTGTCGGGATGCACCACAACGGCATAAGTCCTGAACGTATCGGTAAAGCACATTTGGTATTTGCCAGCCGGCAATTGGATCGCGCCAGCCTCATCTTTGTAACCCGACTGTTGGCTCACCGAATCGGTGAAGGTCACCCAGTAGCCATCCCGAGCGGTACTTTGCCCAGCGGCAGCCTGATCGTTGGTAGTGTTGGACGCTCCACAACCAGCCAGAAGCAAGAGCGAGAAGCACAGGGGTAGGAGATTGAGTGAAGATTTCATCGTGCAGTAGGTTAAAACGATCAAAGCTACACAATATTTTCATAAATTACCCATCTTGGATCTTTGGCTGGGCGAATCGAATATTACAATGCCATTGATCGATCATCTGCCCAGTTTTGCTCCCCAACCAAGGCATCGGAATCCGGGATCAAAAGACGGACCAGCGTTTTTAGGGCAAAGCCCAGTTGATACTCTGCGGTGAAATTATCAACTAGCATCGTTCTAAATCTCACCTACCTGATGCTATTTTTGGCTGTAATATACCCAGGTCATCTTAGTTTGGGGAAGATACTCACTCCACCACCAGTTTTTTGACCACATTGCCGCGCTCAGTGCCAAGCTCGAGCAGGTACAAGCCCGGGATCAAGGTGGATATGTCAATTTGGAGCAGGATTCCCGCCACGCGCTCGGCCTGGATCCGTTGGCCCACCGCGTTAAAGATGCCATAGCTGGTGGCCTCCACGCGGAAGGGCATCTGCACGCGCACCGATCCAGTGGCGGGGTTGGGATAGACCTGCACGGTCTGGGCCAGCACCGGATCCAGCCAGCCAGTGGCAATGTCACCCACGCCCACATTGGAGGTGAGCAGTTCGCGGCGGCGCGGGCTGACCTCCAGCACGGTGCGCATCCGTTGCACTTGGCAAGTAGTGAACAGGCCCATGCACAGGTCATCGGTGAAGTCCATATAGTTCTGGATCATCGAGGGCCGCCCGCAACTTTGTTGGGTGGTGGGGCAGCGGCTGGTACCAAAATCTTGCGGCGGGGTGTCGTCGCAGGCATCGCCCCCGAGGCAGCCCCCTTCAAAAGTGTGCAATAGGCCCAAAAAGTGGCCGACCTCGTGGGTGAGGGTGCGGCCGCGGTCAAACCGGGCATTGTTGAGCACGGTGGCCCAGGGAGCCTTGGTGACGGAACCGAGGCGGTTGAAGCGCACCACCAGTCCGTCGGTCTGGGCCGGGCCGTTGCGGGTGGGCAGGCCGGCCAAGTTGGACAGGTCGGGGAACTGCGCGTAGCCCGCCGTGACCCCGCTCGGGGTGCGGAGGCTGTCCACCACCCATACGTTCAGGTAACGGGCCGGATCCCAGATGCTGCCCGGCTTGAACTGCTGGTCAAAAGTATCGTTGGTCCAGAAAAAGCCGGCTTGGCGCTGGACGGCAATCCGGTTGATGCCCGGCTCGCGGAGCCGCTCGCCCCGGGGGTTGTCGCGGGCGGGGAAAAACTCGATCGCCGCATCGCCGGCCACGGCCTGGAACTGCGGGGGCACAGAGCCGAAATCGGCGTTGCGCCGCCGGAAATCTTCGTTCAGCACTTCCAATTGCGAATAGATCTGGCCAGACGATACGTTCGTCCCCTGCCCCGTCGGCTCGCCATAGTTGAGCACGTGAAACACTACCGGGATGCGGTAGGTGGTGTTTTCGGGGCGGAGGTTGCCGGGCATGACCTGCTGCCGCTGGATTTCCTGTTGCAAAGCAGCTTCGTGCCGGAAAAAATATTCCTGCTGGGCGCGCGATGCCGGCTCGGCGGGCAGGCCGCAGCGGATTTCATCTTCACCAGTTTGGGCCGCCGCACTCAACGGGAGGCACAACGCAAGCCAATAGAGCCATTTTTTCATCTTTTTGCCATGATTTGAGGTACACACCATGCACAAAAATACACCAAACCCCGTTTAGTTTGGCTAGATCAGGGATAAAGGCTGGAAGCTTTGAGGTGAGAACGCCCTTGGCCCATCGATGCTCAAACCGAGTGAAAGCATCGCAACTGGCACCTGATTGTGGTCGCAGTTGGCCGATTGAACCTGAAAAAATTTGGTGGGCATTTTGCGATTCGGTAGGGACTGGTTGTACTTTTATTAACAACAGGTTTGAATGCTTGTTTTGTCTATTGTCAGCCATTAATCTGATTTTCAATACATTGCTAAGCTCCACCAATTGGCAATAAGTAGCATTAACGTTAGGCTGTATTCCACGTATTTTGCTAACTATTCAATGCTTTGCTGACACCTTATTTTTGCCTTCCATTGCCAGAGAATACAAGTGAAAAGCATCGTATGACTCACTGACCAGCCATTTTAAGGCTTGGTTGATCTGATTTTGGTTCCTATTTTACTGATTTTCCAGTTATCAATATAACTTTTGAGGAAGGGCATAGAGCCAATACTCATCCCTTGCTCGCTGCTCATATTCAATCGTATAATCCTCTTTTTGCTTGTCAAAGTATTGGTGTGGCAAGTGCTCAAAAGTCAAGATGGAATCTGTAAATGATTGACTGTCCTTCATTTTGAATTTGATGACATAAAAATAGCTATGCGTATCTTCTTGTTCAGCGCCTTTGTATCGCTTTTCATAATAGGTTTCGGTGGTAGGCGCACCATGCCTACCTACCCTTGGTTTGGTGCGCGTTTTTTCTACCTCTTCATAAATCGGTACCATTTCTGACTTGATTAAATCTACCGCCAATTTAAAATCAAATACCACTAATTTTTCATCCCCCAACTGACTTTCATTGGCCAGCGCAGGAACAAAGCCCGCACTTATGATCAGTGGGGCAAGCACAGAAAAAGAACTTATCGAGTTATATGATTGCAAATCAACAAATAAAGTGTCATTCTTGGCTATTTTTTGTCCTATTGCAAAGATTTTGTTTCTTTTCGCGGCTAAGCCCAAAATCTCGGTTTTATAGGTGGGCTTCAAGTTTGCCCAATGATTCATTAGCCTAGAAAACTCCTTTTCCGCGATCTTGGTTGGAATCTTGGTGAGTAAATAGAGGAACATTTCGCAGGAAAATGCACCCGTTTTTTCTATTTGACTAAGTCGCTTTTTTACTAAATTCTGCCATAGTTCTTGACTTACCGCTCCTTGCTTGAATAGCGCGGAAGGTTGTTTTACAAGTATTTCTCCTGCCCAAGCTGGAAGATTAACGTCATTGCCTGCATAAGTGGGTCGCAATTCGTTGAAAAACACAGCAAGCAAAAGTTCTTCACTATGTGGCATTTCCAGAATCTGCTTGTCGGTTTTACCCTGATACCTTAGCGCCAAAAGTAACATCAGTCCATATTCCTTGTATTCGTCTTGATAAATGCCCTTTGCTACTTGTTGCCAATCGTAAGAGCCATCAACGGACATTCTTTCCATCATTTTACCTATAAAAATTTCATCTTTTAGAATTTGATCCCTGATTTCTACATTCGTAAAATCATAATGAATTTTCCATGATTTATAGTTAATATTATCTGTCAAATAGGCATTTTTTATCAAATCAGCACGCACTACCGGATTATCAAAGTAAAGGTACAACCACCCGAGCGCAGTACACAGAATAGCACCAAACAAAGCGAAAAGGTCTAACTTCATTTTGGAAAGGGAGGAAATAAAAGTCCCCATAGTGATCAGAAAACAAACTGCGCTAATCATGCCATTAATCATCAGCCACTCACCACTCTGGCGGAAAATATCCGATAAGGTAAGATAGATACTTAGCAAGGGTATCAAACTTACGATAACGAGAAAAAGATGATATGGTTGAATTTTTTTGAGCATGATTTTTATTTGCTTGATGTTGGATTACTTTTCCTCAAAGTTAGAAATAACGGAACTAAACAAACGCTATTTGATGGAATTCTTATGATAATATCTGCCCACCGCTGGATTAAAAGACGGTGCACCACCATCGCAAGCCAGCCGCTCGATACTCACTCCACCACCAATTTTTTGACCACGTTGCCGCGCTCGGTGCCAAGCTGGAGCAGGAGGTACAGGCGGGATCAAGGTGGATATGTCAATTTGGAGCAGAATAGCCGCCATGCATCCGTTTTATTAAGTTTTTTTGTAACTGTTTAGGTGCTCTAATTATTCATAACTAATTGAAAATAAATTAGTTATGAATAATTGGCTTAATTTTAAATAAATTACTTATTTCTATAATTATTTGATTATCAGTAATTTAAGTTAATTTGCATACCCGTTTAAGCAAACTTTAAATTTTATAACTAATTGATTATCAAATATTTTACCTACCTAAACAGTTACGTTTTTTTACAGCATTCGCACTCTTTAAATTTATTCCAAAAAGTAGTGAGAATAATTTGTGGTATATTCCTATTGCAATACACTTAGTATTCGAGACTGCCCGAAACACGGTACATCTAAAATGATACAGCCACAAACAACCATTTCAGGCAAAGACATCTACCAAAACAATGGAAAGTTCGGGGAAAAGAAAGGGAACAATGACATCTTGGCGCGTAAAAATACCGTGCGAATAGTATTTTTCCTCTTTGAGGACGTATTGGTGAATCACTGCATCATTCGGGTACACAATCCAATATTCTATCACACCATTTTCTTGGTAAAGCTGATATTTGTCTTTGATGTCCGTATTGGGATTGTTGGGCGATAAAATCTCAATAATCAAGTCGGGCGCACCGTTGCAGCCCTTGTCATCTATTTTGGCAACGTCACAAATGATGGAAATATCGGGCTGCACTACGGTATAAACGTCTTTGTCTGCCAACTGTGACCTTTGGCGGTTGTAAAGTCGCACATCAAAGGGGGCATAAAAAACATCACAAGTATTTCTCCGGAAAAAATTTATAAATGAAGTCCCCAATTCCCTTGACACCCTTTGGTGCTTGGGGGTAGGTGCTGACATTTGGCGAATGTAGCCTTTGAACAGTTCTACTCTTTCCGAAAACTGCCAAGTGAGGTAATCTGCATAAGAGTACCGTTGGTTGAGGTCAAGGTCTTCGATAGCATTTATCATTGTGTATCCATTTTTAGCATAAATATACAAAAACAAAAGGATAAATTCAAGTTTTCTCTATTTTTTCACTGTGGTGCCCGAAGGAGGAGTGACAGTCTTTTTATCATTATAGGGTGCTTTTTAAAAACTCCTTGTGTAAATTTGACATTTGTTTGCGAAAGGACAAGCAAAAGCAAGATCAAGCAGATTATTTCTTATATTTGCCAAAAGCGAAAGCCAAAGAAAACCAATGCTATAAGTCAAAAGATAACTGCTATTTTAGCCCAAACACCCATTGAGCAACAGGAAAGGCTAAGGGAGGAATTACTGAAAATGCTTCCCCAAGCAGGTTCGGAGGTCAAATTAAAAATAGGTAACGGCATTTATCCCGAAGACAACGAAAGTAGCATGGGGATTTTCGTTGAAGTTCATCATGCCCAAAAGGTTGTTGAAAATTACGATTTATTAGCCATTTGGCAAATAATACTATCGCACACAAAAGATGAATACCTGAAAGAGCTGGAGAAAATGCTGGATTTTTTTTACAAAAGACGCTGTTCAGCCTTATCAGTTGGGTTTTATGCCGACAACATACATACATGAAAACATTGGTTGTATTCATCTGAGTATTATCGGGAAAATAAATTCTAATGAGGCTCTATTAGCCATATAAATTGCGTAGAAAATGGCTAATGAATCAAAAAAAAGAAAATGTACCAAATGCGGGATATGGTTTTGGACAGACAAGCACCACATTTTGCCGAGAGTTACTTTTGGTGGGAAAGGAGACGTCGTCAGACTCAGCCCCAACTGCCATCGAGATTATCACGAACATCTGGGGACTGAAAACCTGAAAAACCCTGATGCACAGTTTCATTATGAGTTCTTTGCCAAGTGGTTAGCGGGGCTGCTGGCTTTGGTGCTTGGCTTTTTGCTTTATTGGGGTTAAAGTCAAGCTGTCCTGCCGCTGTACCTTCGCCTTCAGGCGAAGCAGTGATTAGTAAACAAAATTTTCGCCTGAAGGCAAAGGTACTTTCGCCTTCAGGCGAAAATTTGTTTTGATTTTCGCCTGAAGGCGTTCTCCCCTAAAAACGAGGGTACAGGAACTGGGGCAACCGCACAAAAATCTTTTTTATTTGAAGAGCTGTTTTAAGTACAGGTTATTTCTGTGGGCTTTCTTTCTTTTTCTTCGCAGGCTCATTTTACCAAGGTCTTTTTTGAGCAAATATAAAGCCCATTTTCGGATAATAGGCAGGTCAACAATGGCATTTTCAGCCCTGGTGACCGGGCCATCTTCTTTGAAAGTAACATCCAACTGCCACAGGGCCGCCTGCCGATGTGAGCCGTTTTCTATCGCCCAGTGGTTGCGAACCTATTGTCCCATTTTTTCGGGGCCAATACCACTTAAACTGCTGATATAGAAGTGCCCACCATTTTGTTCTTTGCCCTTTCAACAGACTTTGCGCTCAACCACCGCAATGCCCTTCAAACCCGCCCAACCTTCTATTGCCCCAATAAAAGACAAGTTTTCCAAAAGGTGTACCTTTCTTTCTTCTGCCCTGCCATGCCCCAAACCACTGCCCGTGGAACAAGCCAGACCTGCTTGTTGACGCAAAAATTCAGTTCCAACTTGTTTATCGGGCAGCTCCTGGTTTTTCTTCAAAGCTATCACACAATCTGCCCGTTGTGCCACAATTTGGCCAACAATTTCTTTCTGGCACCCAATGGCACCAATGCTGACCACACTATTTTTATAATCAACCGTCTTTAAAACCCCTGGGATCGCAGTAATTTCATTGCTCTTTTCTTCCACTTTCAGTTGTCCAAAACTTGGGTTGTGCCCCGGGACCCAAACATTCACCACCTGGACAACGCTGTGTTTTTTGCCCCCGGGGATACATGACCGCAACCCCCTGCCATCCAAAATAATATGCTGGGGGGACAAAGAAATACCCGGGGCCAAGCCTTGATAACAAGGCTCCAACTCTTTGATGTTCAATTGCTTGGCTTTTTGCTTTATTGGGGTTAAAGTCAAGCTGTTCTGCCGCTGTACCTTCGCCTGAAGGCGAAGCAGTAATTAGTAAACAAAATCTTCGCCTGAAGGCAAAGGTACTTTCGCCTTCAGGCGAAAATTTGTTTTGATTTTCTTTTTAGCGTCCTCCCCTAAAAACGAGGGTACAGG
>JBBQXF010000016.1:0-54084 GCA_038209965.1 Cytophagales bacterium
GGGCTTGTCGGAGGCGGTGATCTGAACTTTGTACTTATACTTGCCCGGAGCTCCACTGGCATCATTTTTGGCCGCCAAAGCCACATCGGGCGCGGCTTTGATCTTGATTTCGTGTCCGATTTTGACCAAGTAATTGACAAATCCCCGATAAATGGCAGTGGCCATGGCTTCTTGTCCCTCGTCACTGTTGAGGAATTTCTCTTCGGCCGGATTGCTCATAAAACCAGCCTCGATCAGCACACCCGGCATATTGGTATATTGGAGCACATATAAGTTGTGCCGGCGATCTTTGGCGTTGTAAATGCCCCGCATCTGGCGGCCAGCCGCGGTTTTTAGCTCATATTCAATGGATTGGGCCAATTTCTTACTTTTCAGAAATGCATGGTCGTGGATGTGCACCTGCACGCCCCGGATGGAAGAAATGGGGTTGGAATTGCAATGAATGCTCAAAAAACAATCGGCTTCGCTGCTGTTGGCAATCAGCACCCGATTGTTCAAACTGCGAAAAACATCGGTCTTACGGGTGTAAGCCACTTTGACATTGCTCAGGTTATCTTCAATCAACTGCCCCACCCGTAAACCAATGGCCAGGGCAATAACCTTTTCGTGGAGATAATTGCTGCTGCTCCGTTCATTCCCCGGGTCAAATCCGCCGTGCCCAGGATCGAGCACCACGGTGAAAGGCGCTTCGGGCTTTCGATCCACGGTGGTTACTTGCTTGGGCTGCGCTGCCGAAAGTGGCTTCAGATCATCATAGCTGGCATTGTCCCGGGCGGTTCTTTTGGCTGCCCGGCTCGTAGGTGTTTGAACCTTGAGATTGGCCGAGGTGCGCAACGGTTTGGCCTTTTTTTGCTTCGGCTTCACCAGGGCAGCCCCAGTGGATTTGGGGGTTTGGGCATACATGGGGGCCACCGAGCCAAGCCCAAACAGGCATCCACCAATGACCAAACGAAGCACCCAAGCCCGTACTATTGAACTACCCATAAGAACACCTTGAAAATCAGGTGCTAAATTAGAAATAAACTAAAAAAAACCAAGGCCCGCCACCAGAAAGAAAGGGCTGGGGCTCAAGAAGCAATAAAAATAAGCAATAAAGGCAGTAAAAAGAAGGCGATAATCAGGTAGAACAGTGCAATCCAGCGATTGCGGCCCGCCAACTGCCCCAACAATTCGGCCAGCCGGAGGGGCAGCGCCCGGAGCAGGGGGAATGGAAAAAAAACAAGCACCCCGATGAAATTGAACAAGAAATGGGCCATTGCGATGCTAAGTGCCACTTGAGATCCTTGCGCGAAAGCCGCCAAAAGGGCCGTGAGCGTCGTGCCAATGTTGGCCCCCAAAATGAAGGGAAAAGCTTGCTGGAGGGTTACTTGTTTGCGGGCAACCAACGGCACCATGGCTGAAGTGGCGAGTGAACTGGAATGTAGCAGCGCAGTGAGCCCGGCCCCCAGTCCCAATGATTTCAATGGCGAGCCGAACACGTACTGCTCCATTTTAGGTTCTGGGCCATAGAACAAGATCGATTTGAACAAAACGACAAAGCCTTGGATGCTGGCAAAAAGGAGACCGATGGCAACCAGGATCCCTACCCAACTTAAACTGCCAAACCAAGCCAAGACCGATATAGTGAGTGTGTGAATCGGCAAATCGAGAAAGCCAAACAGGAAGAAAATTTGCTTACCGCCCAGTTGAACCATCCAATCAGCGGCCAAAATGGAAATATTGCTCAAAAAATGCGTGGAATACTCAAGTGGGAACAACAAACAAGCCGTCAAGATGTTGAATACATCGTGGCAGGTTCCAGCCGCGATAGCCCGTTTGAACTCTTTCTTTTTGGCAATGTAGCCGAAGGAAACAAGGGTGCTGGTGATGGTCGTGCCGATGTTGGCCCCAATGATCATGGGCACAATACTCACGGTGCTCACCTGACCTGAACCTGCCACGGCCACCAATACCGCAGTGACCAACGAACTACTCTGGGCGACCGCAGTAGCGATCAAGCCAATGCACAGGCCCGCCAGTGGGTTGGCCGTGGCGGTTACAAAGCCGCCGAGCAGATCGCCCCCAACCGTTTTGCAGGAATAAGCCAATAGATCAAGGGCAAAGAGAAAAACTGCCAACAAACTGCCCAAGGCCAATATTTGCCAAACCAAGGCTGGTTTGGTCTTTTTGGTTTGAAACTCGCCTTCGCTAACAGCTACACCCATCTATTTTGATATTTCAGGTAAAAGCACAAAAGTAGGCCAACGCGGGTAGGCGAAGTGGGGTGGAAAATGAATTTATTGTTAAGTTTGGGAAGTAGGCCAACCAACCAAAATAGGTTATATTAGTGGCCCGTGGCGTATCGATCGCCGATTGGCGATTGAAATATCCGGCCGCTTGGCATTTCATTGTTCCCCAAACTAGTTTATTTATGAGTACGATCAAAAACTCAGATTTTGTGACTAAATTACCTATTTTAATTGCCTTGGCCATTTGTGCCGGTATCTTCGTAGGCGCCAAAATGTTTGGTAGAAATGACGGAATTGGCGATATAAATGGCAACACCAATCGGCTACGCGAAATATTGACGTACGTTGATCGGTACTATGTCGATTCGGCCAATACCGATGAGCTGACCGAATATGCCATCAAAAAAATGTTGGAAAAATTGGATCCACACACTTCCTACATCCCGGCCAAGGATATGGAAGTAATGGGTACGTACTTGAACAGTTATTTTGAGGGCATTGGCGTTTCGTTCACCATCGTCAAGGACACGATCAGCGTGGAGTCACCCGTGGCCGGTGGGCCAGCCGAAACCGTGGGGGTGCGGGCCGGGGACAAAATAGTAGCAATCAATGGCAAGAAAGTGGCAGGGATCGGGATAACCACCCGGGGGGTTTTTGACTTGCTGTTGGGCAAAAAAGGGACACAAGTCAGCGTTGGCATCGCCCGGCGTGGCACCACCGAACTATTGGCTTACACGATCACCCGCGACAAAATCCCCCAGTACAGTATTGATGCCAGTTACTTGATTGATAACAAGACGGGCTATTTGCGTATTTCCCGTTTTGGCCAACGGGCACATGAAGAATTGAAAGAAGCGCTCAAAAAGTTGCAAGCCCTTGGCATGGAGCAACTGGTGCTGGATCTGCGCGGCAATGGGGGCGGTTATCTGCCCCAAGCCGTCAGTATTGTGGATGAATTTGTACCTGGCGATAAAATGATTGTCTATACCGATGGTCGGGTGGAGAGCCATGACGAAGAGTACCGGGGCAAAAAAGAAGGCTTGTTTGAGCAAGGGGCCATGATTGTGCTGGTGGACGAAGAGAGTGCGTCGGCCTCGGAAATAGTGGCCGGGGCCTTGCAGGACAACGACCGGGCGCTGTTGATCGGCCGGCGTTCCTTTGGCAAGGGCTTGGTGCAACGCCCCATTTCCCTGTCCGATGGGGCTGAATTACGGCTCACCATCTCCCGCTATTACACCCCCAGCGGCCGTAGTATCCAGAAACCTTATGAACTGGGGAAGGGCGATGAATACGCCGAAGACATGACCCACCGGGTCAGCCATGGTGAACTTTATCATGCCGATAGCAACAAATTTGACCTTTCTCAAGAATACAAAACGGCCAAAGGTCGCTTGGTGTACGGTGGCGGGGGGATCATGCCCGATATTTTTGTGCCAATGGACACCAGTTACTACACTTCCTACTTGAGCAAATTGCTCAACGAACAAGTAGTGCGGGAGTTTGCCTTGGATTATACCAATGCCAACATGGCGGATCTGCGCAAAATGAGCGTGGAGATGTTTGCCAAGAAATTTGTTGTGACCGAGGCCATGCTGGCTCAAATGGTAGTGCTGGCAACTCGCCAAGGCATCAGGCCCGAACCGAGCCAACTGAAACAGTCCAAGGCATTTATTGCCCTGCGCACCAAATCGTTCATTGCCCGTAACCTGTGGCATGATGAAGGCTGGTATCGGGTAAGCAACCAAGAAGATGAAGTAATTGCCCAAGCCCTCAAGCGCTTTGGCGAAGCCAAAAAGATTGAAACTGGTAACTTTGGTTCCAAAAAGTAAGCCCAAACCCGTATGTCGATCTACATTGGCCGCTGGGATTGCAAGGTGTGTGGCCTGAAAGGTAACGCTGGGCCTGACACTCACTGTGTGGGCTGCGGCTCGCCCAGGAGCAATAAAGTCCAGTTTTATTTGCCCGAAAATCCCGAGGTGGTGACCGACGCCGACCGCTTGAAACAAGCCAAGAGCGGGGTCAACTGGCAATGCAACTATTGTGGGGCCGAAAACCCCGCCTCGGCCACCCACTGCGTTTCCTGTGGCAACGAAAGAGATGGCCAAGATACGGCCCGGCAGGAGCGTGTCATCCATGATGACGAGCCCCAAGTACCGCCCCCGCCCGCCCGCCGGGAAAAAGTCGTTGCACCGCTAAGCCGATCCAAGTACTGGGTACTGTTGTTTTTTTTGGCGGTGGCTGTGGGGGTGTGGTTTATTTTTAAGCCCAACGAATTTCAAGTGACCGTAATGGGGCATGAGTGGGTGCGCATGGTGGACATTGAACATTATCGTTCATTTATCGAGCAAGATTGGGACTTGCCCGGCGGGGCCAAGCTCATCAGCCGCGGCCAAGAAATCCACCATTATGACCAAGTGTTGGATGGCTACCAGACCAAAACCCGGAACGTGCGCGTCCAGACTGGCATACAGCGCAAAAAATGCGGTAAGCGGGATTTGGGCAACGGTTATTTTGAGGATCAATATTGCGATGAACCTGTTTATGAAAACCGGCAGGAAACTTACGAAGAACCGCGCTATCGATCAGTGCCCGTGTTTCGGACCAAATACAAATATGAGATTTTCCGCTGGACCAATGATCGAACCCTGACCGCCAAGGGCAACGACCTTAAGCCGGTAGATCCGGTCGAAACCTTACCGGGCCAAGATTGGCGCGAAGGCCAGCGCCAAGCAACTTATACGCTCAAAATGCAGGATAATGACGATAAAACGTATTTGGAGAAGGTAAATCAGGACTTTTGGCAAAAGCACCCGGACGGGGCCAAGCTCAAGGCCAAACGCAACAGCTTGGGCCGGTTCTATGGACTGGAAGAAGTGGGCTGGCAGCCGTAGCAGCCGCTCGTTAATTTTCTGGACAGATGTCTCAATCTAAATTGAATTTGTGATAGCCACCAATTAAATCACTAAAAATCAGCAAAATGAATTCTGTTAATCTCCTGTATCGGCTTAACCGTGTAATGATTTCTGTTTGGGGCGCGGGGATGGAAACCATTGCCTTGTCAAATTAAAATCTCATCATTGGCAAGCCTTTGTTTAATGCTTATTCTAATAAAAAAGTCAATATAGTCCATGAACTTGACAAAACGAGCAATTGCGCCACTTGGAGAAAGGGACGGTTCTTGCCTTTAGCTTTTGACTGGTTTGCCCTGCTTTTTCAAGAGTGCCTTGAGCTTGTCATAATTGGAATATTCTAAATTGCTCAGTTTGAGTGCCCCATTGGGAAATACCAATTGCAACCGTAGGTATTTTTGGGTCTTGGTGGTGCTTACCTCTACCTCGTGCCAAGAGCGGAGTTGGGCCAAGTCCAGTACTTGGTTGCTACGGGGCAGAAACCGGAACTTGACCAGTAATTTACCTTGGCTCACCCGGATGGACTTCCATTTGGTCAGTACCAATCGGGCAAACTGGATCGCCATGACCAGCAGCAAAGGGAAGGTGGCCAAGAACCAACCATAGTGGCCACTTGCGGGCAGATAGGCGACCGAAAACCCAGCCCCCAGCAGACAGCCCACGGCCATTATTCCGAAAACAACCAACAAATGTGTGCGGGGCTCGATGTCAAACATGGTGAAAAGGGTAGAGTAAGCAGTTTGCCAAAATAGTTGCCAGATTGATGCACTAAATCACATCGCGTTTGCTCTTCACTATGTCAAACAACAGCTCGCGGGCGCGATGGAGTTGGGCCTTGACCGTGCCCAGTGGGGCTTGGATCCGTGCGGCAATCTCTTCATAAGATAATTCCTCAAAATAGCGCAAACTGACCAACTGCTGGTATTTTGGGGGCAGTTGACTGACAAAGCCATGCACCATTTCAATTTTTTGGGCATTGATGGTGCGCTCTTGCGGGTTAAGGTTCTCATCCCGGATGTCGATGTCAACCGGATCGCCATTGTCATCCGTAAAGCTGGTGCTGATGCTCATCGTCTCCAGCTTTTTCTTTCGGATGTAATCAATGCAATTGTTGGTGGCGATGCGAAACAGCCACGTGCTAAACGTGTATTCCTTTTTGAATTTGGGTAAATTGCGAAATGCTTTGGCAAATGCCTCAATGGTCAGATCTTCGGCATCGTCTTGGTTGCGCACCATTTTGAGCAAGGTATGATAGACCGGTTTACGGTAACGCTTCATCAATTCGGTGTAAGCCTTTTCGTCTCCAGCCGTTGCCCGGTCTATCAGTTTAAAATCTGAAAGGGCTTTGCTGGAAAAGATTTTCTCGTCCTCGTTGGGCTCTTGTTCGTTTATTTCCATCTTAATTGTTTGCTTTGAAAAGCGGCCCACCCTACCACGAGATAATAGATCGTGTAAAAGAAATCCAGAAATGGCAAAAGTATGAGCGAAGTACGGTCGCCAAGTTTTCGCTGGCAACCAGTCAACACCATTGCTTGGGTCAGCCATTTTCCCATAAAACCGACTATCGCAAGGGCCATCCACTCCCAATGCCCGGTTAGCAACGCTAGCATGATCAAGCTAAAGCCACCCAGCCAAATCAACAATTGTGAGCCAGAAAACAACCCCAGTGCTATTTTATCGCTTAATTTATAGAATTTACCAACGGATAAATGGCGTTTTTTTTGTCGGAACCAATCACCGATATTCGTTTTAGGGAACGAAGTTACGATGCTTTCCGCACCCGTGCAAATGGCAACGTTAGAATTATGGGCTGCTTGGTTTACAAACAGGTCATCATCACCGCCCATTAGCTCAATATGACGGTGGAAGCCCTTGTGCTGGAAAAACAGTTCGCGGCGGTAGGCCAAGTTTCGGCCCAACCCCATGTAGGCCCGACCCCAAACCGCCCAACTAAAACACTGCACTGCTGTGAGCAGGGTCTCGAACTGGATGAAGAGGTTGAGCGGCCCAGGATGTTTTTCGTAAGGGGAAAAGCCCAATACAATCTCCCGGCCCAAGCTCATGTGCGAGGCCATCTGGGCAATCCAGTGTGGACTTTGGGGCGCACAGTCGGCATCGGTCAGCAAGATGATCGGGTACTTTGCGGCTTCGATGCCCAAGGTGAGGGCGTATTTTTTGCCATTGAAACCTGCTGGGGCCTCGCTGACGTGGACTGCCCGAAACCGGGGCTGCTCTTGGGCCAGTTGGCACAGAAACGGCCAAGTTTCGTCCCATGACCGATCGTTGACCACGATTACCTCAAACTCGGCATAGTCTTGTGCCAGTAAAATTGGCAGTAACCTTTGTAAATTTTCTAGCTCATTGCGCGCCGCTACCACCACCGAAACGGGCGGCCAATCCTGCTTTGCCAAACGGCGCTGATACTTTTCATTTTTGCCCCAAGCGAAACGCCCAAAAATGAGGAGATAAAATGCCAGTTGGAGCACCCAACCCACCCCAAAAACAGCACAAAAAACTATCTCGACCACCAAAACAAGCCCAGTTGACAGATGAAGGGGCAAAAGTAAGCCAATGCCACGGTAACTGGTGGCCCAGTCGGTGCTAGGCCGGGCAAAAGTACCGTGAACCCAGCGGGAGCCTAGGCGCAAACAATCGCTGATTTTGGTAATAATTGAAATGATCGCGGTTGTGTTGCCGTCATTTGCTGGCCCAAAACATTTGGCAAAGAACCAACCTGATGGCCAACGTTCAGGGTAACAATGCGTTATTTTCGGGCAAGATTAAAGAGGATGGGCTTGATAGTGAAGATCGCCTATCTTTGGCCGGGCACTTTTCCCCAATTTTGAATACTTTCACGCCGATTTAGCACCCATTTACCACCCGATGAAAACTTGGCTAGCCATTCCCGAAAATTCCGATTTTAGTCTGCAAAACCTGCCCTATGGCGTTTTTTCCTACGCGGGCAAACGCCCCCGCTTGGGCGTGGCCATAGGTGACCACATCATAGATCTTAAACGGGCCACCAAGCTCGGGCTGTTTAATGGGCTGGCGATTGCCCCTAGCGTATTTGCCAAACCACACTTGAATGCCTTTATCGGGCTGGGCCGGGCTGTCCATTTGGCTGTGCGACAACGCTTGCAGGCATGGCTCACCGGTGGCAAGCCCACCCTCCAAAAACAGGACAAAAAAGTATTGGTGCCCATGCGGGTGGCCACACTTTACTTGCCGGTAAAAATCGGCGATTATACCGATTTCTATAGCAGTGAGGAGCACGCGACCAACGTGGGCAAAATGTTCCGGGGTGAAGCCCAGGCGCTATTGCCCAATTGGAAACACCTGCCTGTGGCCTACCACGGCCGAGCTTCCTCCATCGTGGTTTCGGGCACGGAGGTGGTGCGCCCGCACGGCCAGTCGCGCCCCAACGATCAAGAGCCGCCGGTGTTCGGGCCTTCCCGTGCCCTAGATTTTGAGCTCGAAGTTGGCTTTATCATCGGGCGAGATTCGGCACTGGGCCAACCCGTGGCCGCCGCCGAGGCCGAGGCGTATATTTTTGGCTTTGTATTGTTCAATGATTGGTCGGCGCGGGATCTCCAAAAATGGGAATACCAGCCATTGGGCCCCTTTTTGGGCAAAAATTTCGCTTCTTCCATGTCCCCGTGGGTGGTCACCTTGGATGCGCTGGAACCCTTCCGCACGGCTGGCCCAGTGCAGTCGCCCGCCGTGTTGCCTTACCTCCAAACCAGCGGTGAGCGCACGTTTGACCTCCAACTGGAAGTGGCCATCCAGCCCGAAGCGGCCCCCGAAACTGTGGTTTGCCAATCCAATTTTAAGTATTTGTACTGGAACGTGTGCCAACAAGTGGCCCACCACACCATCAATGGCTGTAATCTCAAAGTGGGGGATTTATTGGCTTCGGGAACCATCAGCGGTGCTACGCCCGATAGTTTTGGCTCGCTGCAAGAGCTGACATGGGGCGGCAAAAATCCCTTGGCGCTGGCCGGGGGTATCGAGCGGCGCTTCCTCCAAGATGGCGATACAGTGACTATGCGCGGCTGGGGGGCCAAAGCAGGGATCCGGGTTGGTTTTGGCGAAGTGACGGGAAAACTAGTGGGGTAGGGCGGTGGCAATAACTTTACTGGCGTTTACCTATTGAAAATCAATTAGTTGCTTATTTCGGTAATCTTCTTGGATGGAGCATTGATGTCATCGTACATCGATTATGTCCTTATTTTTTGGATAAGCAGAAAACAAATTTGTCAATTCTTTGGTAGTGACAAAGACAATCTTCAACTTTTTGATGGCCAAAGCAAAAAACGCGACTGATTTTTTGGCTTTGGATGACGGGGCTTATGCCGGTTAAATGATGTTCATTGCCCGTGCCCGCCAATTTGGCCAAGTCCCCAAAAAGGTGTGCGTGGTAATTTGCCATTTGTTTATTGGCACTAGCCGGTCGCTACAAAGCTCAGTTATGCTGTTATATGTCCACAATGAAAAAAAAATTCTTATTGCTGGCCTTGTTTTTACCCTGCCTTGGTTTTGGGCAAAATGTGGTGAGGGGCAAATTGATCGATGGCCAAAACAAAGCCGTTGAATTGGCCAACGTCCTGCTGTTTGCCCAGAGCGATACCCTAAAGCTCCTACAAGGCACTGTTTCTGATTCGGTGGGCAGCTTTGAGTTGCCATTGCCCCACAGTGGTGATTTCCTGCTCAAGTTCCAATTGATTGGTTTTCAAACGCGTACCTTGTTGATTGCCAAATCATCCGGCCAAATCTTGGAATTGGGCACAATCGCACTGGTTACCGATAGCAAGCTGTTGAACACAATAGAGGTGGTGGCCCAAAAGGAATTTATTAGACGAACTCCGCAGGGGCTGATCGTGAATGCCGACGCAACACTCACCCAGCAAGGCGGCACTGCGGTTGATTTGCTGCGAAATACGCCAACTGTCTTTGTCGATGCCGAAGGAAACGTTAGTTTACGGGGAAAATCGCCGTTGATTTTGCTCAATGGGCGCAACTCCAAGCTGACCAACTTGGCCAACATCCCCGCGAGCAGTATTGAGAGCATTGAGATCATCAACCAGCCCTCGGCCGAGTATGATGCCGAAGCCGAAAATGGTATTATCAACGTCAAACTCAAAAAAGGGACGATGAACGGGACTAACGGGGCTTTTGCCGTGGGTGCTGGCTACGGGGCTAGGCGGCGCCTGAACAGTTCGCTGCTCCTCAACCACAAAGTGGGAAAGTGGAATTTCGGACTGGCCTACGACAACCGTTTTGCCAAACGGATCCGGCAGGCCAACGGTGACCGGACAAATTTCAACTTGCCCACCCAGTATTTCTTGACCCAACGGCGCAATGACGACCGCAATGAGGTCACCCACAATGTGCGGGCAAACATGGATTTTGAGAACGAAAAGCAAGTGTTGGCCTTGGAGTTGATCGGGGGGATTGAAGACGAGGAGAATTTTGAAACCCTGTTCAGCACGTTTGAAACCCAAAACCGGGTGTTCATCTCCAAAAACCGCCGATTTTCGGAAGAACTGTCGGCGGGCAAAGTCGGGGAACTGGCCCTTAACTACGGGCGAAAGTTTGCGGACAAAGATCGCAAATTGACCCTCAGTTTCACTTCATCGTTCAATTACGGCACCGAGCAGACCAATATCGACACCCAGCGCCTGGGGCCCGAAAATGAAAACACTGGGGCCCCTTTTTTGCAACGCACCAGCTATATCGACAACAGCAATATTACCAATGTGCGCTTGGATTATGCCCAGCCCATCGGGCGGGGCAAGTTTGAAACTGGTTACAAAACCATCCTCCGGTTTTCCACGAATGATTTCAGCCAAGCCAACCAAATCAACGGCCAGTTTCAGGTGCTGTCCGCACTCACGGGCATACTGGATTTTCGGGAGCAGGTACACGCCGTCTATGGGCTGTACAAATCGTCGGCCGGCAACCGGGAGAAGCCCACACTGGAATATGATTTTGGGTTGCGGGCCGAACAAACGTCGAATTCAGGGGCGGTGGCGAGCCAAAACTTGCGATTCACCAACCAGTACCTCAACTTGTTTCCCACCGCCGGGATGACCTACCACTTCTCCGAGGATCAAAACCTGCGGTTCAGCTATGGGCGGCGCATCAACCGGCCCGGCCTAGGCCAATTGAACCCGTTTACGGACATTACCGATTCGCTCACCCAGCGCAGTGGCAACCCCAGGCTCCAGCCCGAACTGGTGCATACGATGGAATTGGGATATGTCCAAGATTTCCGCAAAGTCTCCATAGTCGGCAAGCTTTTTTATCGGAATGGCACCAATACCATCCTGCCCTTCACCGTCTTGCGGCCCAATGGCGTGCTCTTCACCAAGCCGGAGAATGTGGGCAGTTCGCAAACCTATGGCATTGAAACAATATTTACCTATAATCCGGGGCCATTTTGGAACGGCAATTTTAGTGTGTCGCTCTTCGAACAAAAAATTGAAGCCGGCAACATTCAAACCGAGGCAGTCAACCAAGTCTTGAGCTGGAACGCCAAATGGATCAATGATTTGACCTGTTGGAAGGGGGCCAAGCTGCAAGTCATCGGCGTGTACAATGCCCCGACTGCCACCATTCAAGGCACACGGATCGCGGTTTACAACGTGGATCTGGGTTTTCAGCAAAAAATTTGGCAAGAAAAAGGCCGTTTGGGCCTTATTGTTACCGATGTTTTTAATACCCAGCAAAATGGTTTTGTCTGGAACACGTCCAGTTTTGATTTCAGCCGGGTTGTCAAAGTGGACACCAGAGCGGTTCTGCTCACTTTTGCCTATACTTTTGGGTCAAAATTCAAGGAGAAATTGATGGAAAACCAGTTCTCCAATGATTAGGCGGCACCCAGTTTTGGCAAATTCTTTCTGGTGTGCAGTCTTCAATATTTTACCCAGACAAATAAAAAACCTCGGATTCTCTGACTACTGCAATAATTTTGGGCACAAATTTGGGCACTTTCCGCTTTAAACTTGTCGATATTGACGCAGGCGGCCATCGGGCGGGCGTTTTGTATCCACGCAATGGTGCAAAAGCGAAGGCCATGATATCGATATCGAAATCAATAGTCAACCGCATTTTTATTCCTGAGAATCGGCAACATGAAAGACGGGCGGTCCTCACCAAAGTGGATCTTACCTAACTGATGGGTGCTTGAAGGGGGATTAACATTAGTTGGCTTGGGATTCTGTGCGCAAGAGTATAATTTAGTGCCAGTTCGAAAGACTTCTGGCGAAAGTTCCCGATTGGTTTTGAGTTTGAAGGAAGATCAAAAGGATCGTTTACCAGCAGTAGTCTAGCGAAAAAGCAAATCATTTAAACAAATTCCTATGAAGTTGCTAAGTTGTTTATTGGTTGTTTTTGCGACCAGTTGGATCGATATCGGTGACATAGCCAAGGTTAATAAAGCCAAGGAAGAAGCCGCCACCGCTTTCAAAAATGGCCACTTCGCGGTGGCAGTGAAGCGGTACAAATATTTGGTGGATGAACTCAAGGTCAACGAAGAGCAAGTACTGCTCAACTATGCCCACGCTTGCTACAATCTCAAAGATACGGCAGCCACCGCGCTGTACAATTCATTGCTCAAATCAAAGAATGATGACATTCGCTCCATCTCCAACCAGCAATTGGGGATGATATCCGCTAAAACCAAAAATTATGAGCAGTCGCTCAATCATTTCAAGCAAGCCCTGCGCGATCAGCCCGGTAACCACGAAGCCCGCACCAATTTTGAAATTGTAAAAAAATTACTGGATCAGCAGCGCCAACAGCAGCAGCAGCAACAAAACCAACAAAATAAAGATCAGCAGAACCAACAAAAGCAGGATCAGCAGAAGAAAGATCAAGAGAAGAAGGATCAAGAAAACAAAGATCAGCAACAAAAAGAGTCGCCGCCCGATAAAGATCAAAAAGCCGAAAAACAGCAAAAAGAGAAAGATCAACAGAAGGACGGCCAGAAGAAAGAAGGCGAAGAGCAGGACGAAAAGGAAGAGGACAAAGCCAAAAAAGAAAACAAAGAGGCCATGGAAAAGCGCAGCCAGCGGCTCCAAAAAATGAACATGACCGAGCAACAGGCCAAAATGATCTTGGATGCCATGAAAAACAACGAGGCGCAATACCTCCAGCAACTCCAACGCAAGACCACTAAGCGGCCCGACAAAGGCAAACCCGACTGGTAAACCTTGGGGGCTTTTATTTGGGTAGTTCAGGAGCTAGGGGCCCCAGTTTCGCAACCTGCTCCCGATTGGGGTGAAAATGGCACTAGCGGTGTCAGTCCATTTCAGTCTTTTTTTCTACAATGTATTCATTATCAATTGCTTTACCGCAAAACAGCACACATATTTCATGGAAACCACCATTGCAACCCAAAACGTAGAATTAGGGGCGTTGTTGAAAAGTTTGGGGATTAAGCCCCTGAATCCGGCTTTTAGCACCGGCCAGCACTGGGGCGGGCGGCCCGGGGCCCCAACCCGCGAAATTTACTCTCCAGTGGATGGAAGTTTGTTGGCATCGGTCAAACTGGCCAGTCAAGAGGATTACGAATCGGTGGTCAGTCATGCCCAAGCCGCTTTCCAAGTTTGGCAGAGAGTCCCTGCTCCCAAACGTGGCGAGATCGTGCGCCAGATCGGCGAGCGCCTGCGCAAGTACAAAACTGAACTTGGACAATTGGTCACTTGGGAAATGGGCAAGATCCTCCAAGAAGGATTGGGGGAAGTGCAAGAAATGATTGACATCTGTGACTTCGCCGTTGGGTTGTCGCGCCAACTGCACGGTTTGACCATGCACTCCGAGCGGACCGACCACCGGATGTATGAGCAATATCATCCGCTGGGCATTGTGGGTATCATTTCGGCCTTCAATTTCCCGGTGGCAGTGTGGTCATGGAACGCGATGCTGGCCGCCGTGTGTGGGGATGTCTGCATTTGGAAACCTTCGGAAAAAACGCCGCTCACCGCCATTGCTTGCCAACACATCACTGCCGAGGTACTGAAAGAAAACGACTTGCCGGAAGGCATATTTAGCTTGATCATTGGCGGCCCGCAAGTGGGCGAACTGCTTTCCAATGATCCCCGGGTGCCACTCGTTTCAGCCACTGGATCCACCCGGATGGGCAAAAAAGTTGCGCAGGCCGTAGCTGGCCGTTTGGGAAAGAGCATTCTGGAACTGGGCGGCAACAATGCCATCATCATCACTGAATATGCCAATTTGGACATGGCCATTCGGGCCGTGGTATTCGGGGCGGTGGGCACTTGCGGCCAACGCTGCACTTCCACTCGCCGTTTGATCGTCCACTCAGATGTGTATGACGATGTAAAGGAACGTTTGGTGCAAATCTATCGCCGTTTGCCCATCGGCAATCCTCTCAAGGCCGGCAATTTGGTGGGGCCATTGATCGATCAAGACGCAGTGCAAAATTTTGTCAATGCCTTGACCGCCGTGAAAGCCGAGGGCGGCCGGCTACTGGTGGGTGGGAGTGTGCTCCCCAGCGTCACTACCGCCAGCAACTATGTGGCCCCGGCCATTGTGGAAGCCCAAAACCACTTCAAGATGGTGCAAGAAGAAACCTTTGCCCCGATCTTGTATCTGATCAAATATCATGGCGATGTTCCCAAAGCCATCGATTTGCAAAACGGGGTTCGCCAAGGGTTGTCATCTTCCATTTTTACCAATCATTTGCTCGAGGCCGAAAACTTTCTGGCCGCCTGGGGATCGGATTGTGGCATCGCCAATGTCAATATCGGGACTTCCGGGGCGGAGATTGGGGGCGCGTTCGGGGGCGAGAAGGAAACTGGGGGAGGCCGCGAGTCTGGCTCCGATGCGTGGAAAGCCTACATGCGCCGCCAAACCAACACGATCAACTATGGCACTCATTTGCCACTGGCGCAAGGCATTAAGTTTGATGTATAACCACCTGTAAATCATTTGATCAACAAAAAAGCGGCAGCAAATGAGTTGCCGCTTTTTTGTTGGCCAGCACCCGATTTTGCTGCTGTCCAAGATTCGGGGAGAGAATGCGCCTTTTGTCAACGGGACAGAGGCGGCGTTTGGTGGATGCTTGGTGCCTAGGAACACGAGCGCCACTCGCATAGACAACGCCGACGCTGCCCAACCCCCAATTTTGTGGGATTTGGTCGATTATCCGCTTGATTTTCAAGGATTTTAGACTGTAAGGCTGCCCAAAAACTTTTGCCTTTCCAAGTCTCTTTGGCTGGTAAATGAGGTTACTTCCCTTTGGCCAAGTGTGCATACAGATCGAGCAAACTGTCAATGTCGCCATTGCTGAAGCGCTGATAGGCCCGGGCAATGGGATCCACCAGCTCATTGACCTTGATTACCAACACTATGGGCATGATGACCGTGCCCGGCGGGATTCCCGCCAACACCTGCTCGGCCAGCAGCCATTTGCCCGCCAAGTTGCGGGCGATCACTTGGCCAAAATAACAGCCGGCGCAGAACAGGGTTTCGGCGTAATCGTTCACAGTTTTGCCCGAGGCCCGGCACTGCTCAATAAATACTTCGACAAAAGCGAGGCTTTCGGGGGTGTAATTGAGGGCAGGATTCACTATTTCACGAAAATTTTCCGCCAATTTGATGGCATTTTCGGGAACTGGGGCATAGGGCAATTTGATATTGCGACTTGGAAAGGCATTGACGACCTGAGGCATATTTTTTATTGGCTGTGTAAAGGGCTAAAGTAGGCAGAAAAAATGTCTTGTCGCCATTACTCAAAGTTCAGGAACAATGATACCCGGTGGGTGGTGATTCGGGAGATATTGTTGGAAAAAGCGTTGCCATTCTTGATTAATAAATTGGGAATCCCGTGTGAAATGCGAATTTCTGGGGCAAATTTAAACATATCAAAATAAATGTCCCAACCGAAACCGTAACTGATTTCTAAGTTGGCCTTGGTGGTTTGCAAGGCCAATTCGTTGAGCCGCTGGCGGCGTGCACCCACCGAGAACCCTGCCGTCAACCCACCGACAAGATACATCCGGTGGTTGGTTCGCCGTACCGATTTATATTTAACCAGCAAGGGAAACTCCACATAAGTAGCTTCAAAGGTTGAGCTTACCGGATTTTCCTCGTTGTTGCGATAGATGAAAAGGATATTGCGCTCATAAAAGGTGACGTTGGGCAGAAAACGCAAGTTCCAAAGCTCATCACCGAGCCGCTTGCTGACGATCAGGCCGACCGAGAAACCGGGAGACCAAGTGGGGTAAATGGCAGTGGTGCTATCACCGTTGGCCGCAAAGTACGGATCGTGCCGAACTTGGAAGCGCGATTGGTGCACTCCCAACTGAAACCCGTAGCGCCAGTTGCGATCGTCATAGTAGGGGAGGTTCCGCGATTTGGCTTTTTGAGCCAACCCAATGTCGGCTTTAAAAAAGCTTATCGCAACCAATCCAAGCAAAACTAGCTTGATTACCAATTTATTACGCATTTAATTCTCAAAATTTGGGTGAAATAGGATGCCGCAGTGGGGAGCAAGAAAATAATGTTGATCGCCCTTGGCTCATTGTAAGTTGGTTCTGTGAAACATTCAATTTGGGTTACCCAAGGGTTGGTAGTCTTGCCCGACAAACAATTGCAACGATTGTGCCGTTGGTCGCGCACCCAAGATTTCTTTTCAAAGCTCGGCCCAGCTAACCTGCCCTTTGACAGGACAAAGGTACAATATTGCGGCCGCAAAAACGGATCTGCCGCCCTCAAGCAAGTAGCTGATCATGTGAGCGGGCAATAAAACCGTTGGTGAGTCAGGCGGTGTTCCGGCCAGTCCCACTGGGTCGAATTGCCTTTTTGGTTGTACCTTTGGGAAAGCGGCTGTGCACAAGGGGGGCAGCCCGGCTAAAAAACGTTTTATTGATTGGCCCGAAGCGTCTTTGGGGTATTCAAGATGGACAGCAAGTCAACTTATTTCACATAAAATACATTAATTGCTAATAAATAGCCCTTTGGCCGCTTAAATCAGAAGATCGACAAATCAAATGCAGAAAATAGCCAAAATGGATTACCCAATGTGCTACTTGTCGCGTGGGCTGGGCCATTGGCTCCTTATTTGCCTGATTGGGTTGGGCTGGGCTTGCGAAAACCGCTATCTCAAGGGAGAACAATTGCCACCCCTGCCCCAAGCTGATGCCAATTCGCTGGCCAAACGGTTGGATTTCATGAATCAGATCATCCAACAAAATTCCGGGGAAGCCGATTATTTCTATCGCCGGGCCTTGATTTATTTGCAAATAGGCAAACAAAACCTAGCATTGGCAGACATTGGCAGTGCGCTCAAATTGGATTCGGGCAAGTACGAGTACTTTTACACCCAAGCGAAATTGCTAGATTTGGCCAAAAATCACCTCGGCGCCTTCCAAGCCGCTAAACGGGCCGAGCAAATGGGCTACTCAACCCCAGAATTTACTTGGCTATTGGGCAAGCTCAGCTTTTTGAACCAATCGGACGAACAGGCGGAACAGTACTTCCTTGCTTCCCGTACCCTGCTGGGTGAACGGGCCGAGACTTTTTATTACTTGGGAATGATTAAAAAACAGGCAAATGACACTTTAAATTCTGCCAGTTTTCTCAACCGGGCGATTGAACTCCAACCCGCTTATCCTGAAGCTTTCAAAGCTTTGGTAGGGATATATGAACAATCTGGGGAACCAAAAAAGGCAGTTCGTTACGCTTACCGAGCTGTTACCAATTGTCCCAACAATGCCCAATTATATGAATTGTACGGAAAATGCTTAGAAAACATTGATGAAACAGCCGAAGCGATTCCTTGGTATGAAAAAGCAGCCAGACTCGATCCTGGGTTATGGCTGGCCAACCACCAATTGGCCATGTACCACCTTCGCAAAGAGCATTATGTCACGGCGGCCACCTATTTGCGCTCGGCTTTGGTGGTCAAACCGACGTGGGATTATGGCCATGCGGTGTTGGGTTGGATTTATTTTGAGCATTTGGACAATTACCCCGAAGCCCTCCGACACTATGAGATGGCCGCCAAGATCAAACCTGGCGATCCTGATTTGGCAGCTAGGGTCGCTCGGGTGCAAAAGCGCATTGCCTACGAAGAATACAAAAAAACGCCCGAGGGGCAAGCACACATCGCCCGCAAACGAAGAGAGGAAGCCCACCGGGCGGCGGACAGCCTTGCTCAGGAATAAACGCAATTTTTTTGATCCATATACGCGGCGCAGTGTGGTTGTGGGATTTTAAGAATATCGCAAATATTTGACAATCAATAATTTATAAAAAAATATTGCCGCAAGTTGCTTTTACTTGATATACCATCGCACACGCGCCAGGTTGGTCATTTTAAACCTACACAAACCTAAAACCCGATTGTTCAAATCAGCCAAGAAGTTAGATATCCCGTCGTTCAAAACATAAAAGCGAGGCCCACCTTGGAAATGAGCCTCGCTTTTGATTCATTTAAACGCACCAGCCTGTTGGGCGGAAGCGTTACTCCGCCATCACTTTCTGCACTTTCCGTACGGTCCGGCCGTCGTGGGTGATTTCCAACACTGCCAGGTAAGTGCCCGAAGCCAGTGCGCCGCGCTCCCATTTGGTGGTGTGGAAGCCCGTCCGGTAAGTGCCTTCGGTCATCTTGCCCACTTCTTGGCCCAAGGTGTTCAACAAACGCAGGCTAACATTGGCATTGTCCCAGTCGGGGGGCACGGTAAACGAAAATGCTGTTTGTGGGCCAAACGGGCTGGGAAAGGCCAGTAATGAGATCTCTTCGGCTTGCAGGTTTTGGCTAACGAATGCATCGGTACCAAAGAAAACCCGGAAACGGTATTTGCCTTGGGTGTTGGCAAAAGCATATTCTTTGACATCACGCATATTGACAAACCGCTGCCGTTCCCGATCAAAGAGGACTAAGTTCTTGGCAGTGCCAAAATAGCGATTGTCCCAAGCCAATAGTTGACGTTTCTCATCTGTATTGGTTTCAACGGTAAAATCCCAGATATGATCCTCGCTGGTTGGCACCACATCCTTGGTAAACCGGGAATAGAAATATTCGGGGTGGGCAAAATTAACCTCCAAGTATTTGCCAAATCGCGGCACGGTCATGTCATCATATTGGTCTTTTGACTTATCAGCGTCCAACCGCATGCCCAGCCCACCCAATTGATAGCTTTGCCGGCCCGCTTTTAGCTCGAACATGACCTCCCAATTCGGGGCCGAGATCGGGTTTTCCAATTTCTCGGGTTCATCCTCTACCCGACATTGGGAGCACCGGGCCACCGGGATCCTGATGGTGCCTGGCGCATCGGCAAATACAAAACCGCCCTGAAAACTGCGCAAGATAGTGCTGCTCACAAAACCATTGCGATAGAGCCGGAGGTTGCCCAAGCCGGCCACCGGATTGGCCGCCCGGACATCGGTCCAGGATACACTTAACCGGTAAGGGTTGCCAATCTGGTTCCAACCTTGGTTGATTTCCATCAGGAAAGGGGCGGTGGAGCTTACTTTGGCGCCATCGCCGGGGCCAGTAGTGATGGTGAGCGGTTGGCCGGCCGGCGAGGCCGCTCCCCCCGCAATGAGCCAATACCCTTTGCCCAATTCCAAGTTGGTAAATTCACCGGGTGAGTATTCTTGGTTGGCTTCGCGGAAATAGCGGAACAATCGCCAACTTTTGGGGTCGTATTCCCCCAACTCATCGCGGAAAACCTCGATGGCATCTGGGTTGTCCAAGGTCAGCGGAATGGCAAAAATTTGATAGTCCTCCTCCGTTTCCCCTACTTTTATGTCAGTAATATTGGTCAGGGCCGAGGTGATGGAGTAGCGCAGGTTTACGGTGGTGCGGGTGGTGCGCGCAATGTTGCCAGCCCCATCGGTGGCTTCAATGAAATACTCTACCCCCAGTTCATCACTGATCGGCAGGTTGAAAAAGTAGGTATTGGCTTGGATTTCAGCCGGGGTGCGCGACTCGAAGACCGCCGTTGCCAAGGCAGTAATGGCCCGGGAACGAAGCACCACGCTGGCCAAACGCACATTGTCTGTTACTGTGGCCGAGGCCACCAATGACCGGACCGTAGCATTGCCCAAGTCCAATAAGGTCGGCTGGTTTGGATTGGTGATCACTGGGGCAATGTTGTCATTGATAATGTTGAAGTCGCGGGCACTCTCCCCAATTACCCGGTCATTGTCGACTGACACGATCCGGATCCGGAAGTTGTTGCCCACTGGGTACAGGGTGGGAACTACGTCCCAAGTAAAGCCCCCAGCGCGGTTGGCCTCAACGCCTCCCTGCCCGGTAATGTCCCGGATGGTCACCCCTTGGGTATTGACCAGCAGGATACGGATCAAACGCTGACCCAAGTTGGACTGCCAAGTTACATTGTAGCGCAATTCACGGATGATGTTGTCGCCACCGTTGGGAAAGGTAACGGTAATATTGGGCCGGATGATACTGAAATTAGCATCACTGTCATCTGATATATTTGAATTTCCGACAATTGAAATGCGGATGCGGAAATCATTGCCATCTGGCAGATCAGGCAATGCCCACACCCGCGTGGTGCCAGTCGTGGTGGCCACTATGGTTTGGAGCACTTGTCCCCGTTGCAACAAATCAAGTCGGATGGGCCTGCCGGTATTGTTGACCCAAGTGATGTTGGTCGTGTAGTTGTTGCCCAGCAAGCTCTCGCCGCCATTGGGGGCGGTGATGCGTACATCCGGGACCGCAATGCTGAACAAGCCGCTTTGGGTTGTCCGGCTGTCACTTAAATTTACCAATTGGAGGCGATAGTTGTTGCCAGTGGGCAAGTTGTCGGGGAGTTGCCAGCCAAATTGGGTGGCGGTGGTACTTGGAACGATCACCAGTACTACTGCTGCATCCCGAACCAATTCAAGCCGGACGACTCCATCAAAATTGGTCGTCCAACTGGGCGTGTAGGTCAATCCCCTGAACCAAGTTTCCCCAGCTGCGGGTGCATTGAGTTGAAAAACCCCTGGGATGAGGGAGAAAGGGGCATCGCTGTCATCGCTCACGCTGTTGTCGGTGGTCCTGATCCTAATCCGGTAATTGCCTTCGCCCACGCCAATGTTTTCGGGAATCAACCAAGAGAAGGTTCCCGTGTTGGGGGCATTATTGGAAATAGTTGCCACCACGGTTGCGCCCTGCAATAGCTCGATGAAGATGTTGCCGGTAAAATTGGTTCGCCACTGGAGATTGGTCCGCGTGCTCCTGATCAAGCGCTCGCCACCATTGGGAGCGGTCAAAACCAATGAATCGGATTCGGCAATGCTAAAATCTCCCGCGCTCACCCCAAAGATGGCATTACTTTGTTGGTTCAGGATCCGTACCCGATAATCACTTGCCACGGGCAAATCGGTGGGAACACTCCAGGTTACACTATTGGGAGTGCTAGAAATCGAGTTGAACAAGGTGCGCAGTGGATTCCCGCCCCGGAGCAATTCAATCCTTACATTGTCACTGAAATTGCTCTGCCACTGGATAGAGAAATCTTTGCCCTTTTGCAGGCGCTCCCCGCCGTTGGGGGCAGTGACGGTTACCGTTGCTGGATCGATGATCGCGAAATTGGACACGCTCTCGCCAGTGGTGGACAGGCTGAGGCTGGTGATCCGGATCCGGTACTGGCTGGCGTTGACGATGCTCAAGGGGATGTTCCAATCAAACGCGCCGTTGTTGGTGGTGGTCGCCACTATTGGGGCTACCACGTTCCCCCCACTGGTCAAATCGATCCGGACATTGCCGCCGATGTTGGACAACCAGCGGACGGTATACGTCCGGCCCTTGTTCCACACTTCACCGCCCGAAGGCGCAGTCACGGTGACAAAGGGATTGGTGATGGCGAAAGTGCCACTTTCGCCAGTGAGTGAGGTTGTCAAACTGACGATTCGGATGGAATAATTGGCCGCTTCGGTCAAATCTGGCACTGGCCAGACAAAACTGCCGGCACTCATCGCAATTGAGGGATTCAGCACTGAAACAACCAACCCAGCGCGGAGCAGTTCTATCCGTGCATCGCCCGTAACGTTGCTGTCCCAGCGAATGGTGTATGAAGTGTTGCGAAAGATGTTCTCGCCCGAAACTGGGGCCCGGACGGCAATGTAATTACCGATCACAAAGTTGGCATCACTTTCATCAAAAATGGTAGAGTCAACCGTATTATTGATCCGGATCCGATAATTGACACCGTCAGGAATGTCGTTGGGAATGGTCCAAGTCCTTGTTCCAGCCGGTATACCGGGGGTGGCGGAGTCGATCAACCGGAAAGCGCGTGCGCCGCCCCGGGTAAGCTCGATCCGCACATTCTCAGTCGTATTGGCCGACCAATTGAGGTTTACCGAACCCCCACGGGACAAGACCTCGCCACCATTGGGGGCCACTACCCTCAGGATGCGGCCAATCGTAAAGTTATTGGCATTGGTAACGGTAACAAAGCGGTCGGTCAGACTAGTGACCCGTATGCGGTAAGTGGCGGCATCTGTCAATCGGGCGGGGACACTCCAAGTAAAAGGCGAGGCCGTAGCGACAATATTATCAGCCAATGTTTCCAAGAAATTGCCATCGCGCAGCAGATCGATCCTCACGTTGCCGGGGGCATTGGTGGACCAAGTAATTTGGACGAGTTGGCCTTTCAAGATATTTTCCCCGCCAATCGGACTGGTGATATTCATAAATCTTCCACCAGTAATGTTGAAATTGGTTGGGCTGGTGGCCACGTCGGTTGGCCGGTTGGTTCGGCTTACCCGGACTCGGTAGTCATTGCGGCTGGGCAGATCGGCGGGCAATACGAAGGTGGCAACGCCCGCGGTGGCATTAGTGGTGACAGTACGGTAAAACTCGCCACCCAACAGCAATTCAACCGTAAAAATATCTAAATTGCCCCCAAGGGTGGAGGCATTCCAAGTGATGTTGAGGCCAGTGCCAACAGTGATCGTCTGCGCAATAGCGGGGCTGGTAATGGTAATGGTCGTTTGCCCCAAGACCGGGCTGCCCAACAATAGCAACAAGGTAAACTGTAAATAAAATCTATTAAATAAGTTATTATTTTTCATAATGGGGAGGTTGAGGAGAAAAAGGAATTGCGTGGAGGGGCAGGCGGCTACTGTCCGTCGGGCAGCGGCGGTTCGGGCAAGTTCCGGCTCCGGCTCCCCCCAAAAAGAATGGCGGCCGTAGTGGTAATTACGGCGGCCCCACCCACAACAATGGCCAAACGTTTCCAGCGGAACTCGCCTTGGACAGCAAATGGCACACTTTTGCCCCGCATACTTTTGTCCAATTTGTTGATGATATGGATTTGGTAGTTGCTGCCCCGCTTGAGCCCCATCGGGATCGTCCAGTTCCATTGGTTGTCCCCAACTTGACTAAAAGCACTGGGGTTGAGCATTCCGTAAAAAATATCATTGCGGTACAGCTCAATTTGGACGCTATCGTTCAAGTTGCTTACCCAATCGATCCGGTTGGTGCTGCCAAGGTCCCATTTGGCCCCTTTTCCCGGATTGACCAATGAGATAAACTTTTTGGTGCTGTCCGGTTTGGCCAGTGGATCGGTATTTTGGCCCAAGACCGCTCCACTGATCCCTATCCACCATAAAAGACTGAAACTAAAAAGGAATATTCTCATGTTGCGTTTGATTGTTTTAGAATTGAGTTGATTGAGCGTTTGAGTTTTTGCTGGCCAATAAATCGCTATAAGATTCGGCCAGCATGTCTTCGTTGCCGATACGGAACAAGTTGAGGTAATGGTTGCATTGGGCCGATAAGTGGGCTTCGCCGATGCTCCCATCTTTGTCAATGGCCTCAATCTCCACAAAACTGCCCAGCCCAGCCACTTCATCTAAATGGAATTTGACATTTTTGATAAAATAAATTTCCCGCTTTTTATCAACCGCGACCCAAGTCCCCAAAGCTGCTCCAAGGAGTTGTTTCAAAGAGGAAATTCCGCCTTTTGGATGGTAAAGCGATACTTCGGATTTTTTTATCCCGGCCACTTCTTGGCGGCAATAATGGATCAATGACTTTTCGATATTACCTTCCCGCAATTTGAGGCGGCCGGTGGGGGTGTTGAAATAAGTGTCGATCTGATGGTCAATCCCGATAAAATCTGCGCCCAGTTCGCCCAACAGGTGCCTGATGTGAGCCACATTGTTGCACTTTGCCTTCAGTTCTACGTTCAAATGCTTCACAGGATGCCCGGTTAATGAGGTTCAATTGTCTTGCCCATGCTTTTGAAGGCACGATAAGGGTCATAGCCGTTGGTGTTTTTTTGGTAGTAGCCCGTTCCGTCGTACACGCGCTTGTTCGGCTGGGCTTGGCACGCAGGCCCGCAGGCTCCTTCCATCTCCCAGCCGCATCTTTCGCAAAGTGCCACGTGATCATTGCAGTCGGCGTTAGCGCAGTTGACCATCCGGTCACAGGCGGTACCGCACACATGGCAGCGGGAAATGATGCTCGGGTTCACTTGGTTGACATCGACCACCAGCCGGTTATCAAACACGTAACATTTGCCCTCAAAATCTTCGCCGCCCTGCTCAATGCCATATTTAATAATGCCACCGTGCAACTGGTACACGTTTTCAAAACCTTGTTCCAATAAGTAAGCGCTCGCCTTTTCGCATTTTATGCCCCCAGTGCAGTAGGTCAGTATCTTTTTGTCGCGGTATTGCTCCAAGGCTGCCATCTGATCGGGGAAATCGCGGAAGTTCTCAATGTCCAAGGTGACGGCATTCTTGAATTTGCCCACGGCGTGCTCATAGGTGGAGCGCACATCCAGCAACACCACCTCAGCCTGTTCCTTGAGAGCCTTGAACTCAGCAGGCGACAGGTGGATGCCCGTCCGGCGATTGGGATCGATTTGGGATAGTTCGGAATGGACAATCTCGGGTTTGGTGCGCACATGCAACTTGGCAAATGCGTGCTGGTGGTGCGCTTCTATTTTGAAATCAGTCCCCGCAAACCGAAAATCGGCTTTTAAGGTGGCCATATATTGCTCACAGTCGGCACGCAGGCCAGAAACAGTCCCGTTCAAGCCTTCTGGGGCCACGATGATACGGCCCAGCAAATTCAATTGGAGGCACAACTGGTGCTGTTCTTCCCTGTACTGATCGGGATCGGCCAGCGGGGTATAACAGTAATAAAGCAGGATCAGAAACTCTTTGTCCATTGTTGAACCCGAATGGCAAAACGACGAAAAAAACCTATTAACGGCCCAAAGGTAACAAAAATTGCGCAAATTTGCCCTTATGAACAATAGTCACAATCCTTTTGCCCTCTTGGATTGGTGGAGCGTAGGCTTCTATTTGGCACTGGTGGCTTTTGGCTGGCTGAACATCTATGCGGCTGTCTATGACCCCGATGTGCCCAGGGCCTTGTTTGACCTCTCGGTAAATTCGGGCAAACAACTGCTCTGGATCTGTTTGGCGCTGGTCATTGCGCTGGCTATTCTTTTGTTGTTCGATGTTAAGTTCTATTTCACCTTTGCCTACCTCATCTATGGGTTAGCCATGTTTTCCCTTTTGTTTGTCTTGATCTTTGGGCTCGAAATCAAGGGATCCAAATCGTGGTTTGACCTGGGTTTCATCCGCTTGCAGCCCGCCGAGTTTACCAAGCTGGCGACAGCCCTGGCTTTGGCCAAATTCCTGCACGATCCCATGAGCAAGGTTACTAAGCCCAGTATTTATTTGCTCTGTGCAGGTATTTTGGGGGTTCCCATGGCACTGATCATTCTACAGGGCGATACTGGTTCGGCTTTGGTGTTCACTGTTATGATCTTGGCTATGTACCGCGAAGGGCTGCCCGATCGGCTGATGGGGCTGGGCCTTCTCTTCCTTACTCTGTTTGTGCTTACCCTGTTCTATTCCAAGATGTACCTCAGCTTGGGGATGCTGCTGCTGGGCGGGCTGTATATTTTAATGGCCACCAACCAGCGATGGAAAAAAATCTGGCCGGCATTGATCGTGACAGTAGCCTCCATCTTATTGGTTTTCAGTGTTGATTTTGTGGTAAACCGGATCTTAAAAGACCATCAACGGGCCAGGATTTACGCCATCGTGAAGGGGATCGATGCCACCAACAAAAAAAGTATTGGCTACCAAGTATGGCAGTCAAAAGTGGCCATTGGATCGGGCGGGCTGACTGGTAAAGGATTTCTGGAAGGCACCCAGACCAAGGGCAATTATGTCCCCGATCAGGTTACTGATTTTATTTTTAGCATTATCGGGGAAGAATACGGCTGGTTGGGCAGTTTGACTTTCATTATTGCTTATATCTTATTCCTCAATCGGTTGCTGGTGGTGGCAGAGCGACAAAAATCACGCTTCTCGCGGGTGTATGGGTATTGTGTGGCCAGCATACTATTTTTCCATTTTGCTTTCAATATCGCCATGACAATGGGCCTTTTCCCTGTCATTGGCATTCCGTTGCCCTTTATCAGTTACGGTGGTTCGTCGCTTTGGGCTTTCACCGCCCTGCTTTTTATCTTGCTCCGGTTGGACATGCAACGAAAACAGCAAATTATAAATTTATAAACCCAGAATTTATTTGCATATTTGCGCAAAATTTATTTTAATTGTACCAATAAACAAAAAAGTGCGTACACTGCCCTTTCAGACACTAACTTAACTATCCCAATGGCAAATCCGACTAAAAAGTACAAATCAGTAATGCTGATTGACGACAACGATATTGATAATCTAATCAATCAAAAAATGATTGAGGCTGCCAATATCTGTGAAAACATCTTTACCCACTCAGGGGCAAGAAGCGCGATAGAGTTTCTTAAAAATTTGGAAAAAATTGCCAAGACGGTTCCTGATATTATGCCCGAAGTTATTTTTCTCGATATTGATATGCCCCTGATGGATGGTTTCCAGTTTTTGGATCAATTTGACAAGCTGACTGCTGAAACCAAGCGGTGGTGTCAAATCGTGATGCTTACCTCTTCCATCAATCCACAAGACATGAACAAAGCCAAAAATTATGTCTATGTCAAAAAATACATCAATAAGCCGCTCACCCAAGACGAACTGAAACGACTGTCACTCTAGGTATTCATTAGAGTCGGCACAAAGTAGTCGCTGGTTCCACCGATGGACAGGTCAATGTGCTTTATCACTGGTGCAAGCCCGGGTTAGGGCCATTGACTTTTCTCCAACCGGCTTTTAAAAAATACCTCTCGTTTGGACTTGCTGTAGTAAGGTGTTTTTTGGCCCTTCGGTAGACCTGTATCCCCTTAAACAGGGGGAGGGCTGCCAAGAAGGGCACGGTGAAACCACTCAAAAAAATCAAGTGGAAGGTAAGATGATGTTCCAGATTGGCGGCTTCCCGCCAAACTGAATACTTGAGGCATACTGCGTGGGCTTAAATTGCGGCATTGACCAGTACCAGCAAAGTGGCAAGAGGGCAAATAATAGTTTTTCCATCAATATGCTCCGGTGCTTGATTTATCGGCGCAAATCTATCTGTACCGTGGTGTCGCGCAGTGACCGGCCCTGATCCACCGTGATCACGGCCACAAAGCGATAGCGACCCGGGGCCAAACTGGTTTGGTTACTCAGCCGGAAATCCCAATTGTCACGAAATTGATACTGCCCTATTCTGGTGGACAGCGAATCGAGGGGCAAGCCTTCGCCGCGCTCACTGATCACGAACTGGCTGTTGAGCGAGCTACTCGCGACCACTTCGTTATTGATCACTTGGATACTGGTCAGGGTAATGCCCAAGACTTTGTCCGCAAAAAGCGTGTCACGGGAGGCGGGGATACTGCCCGAGCGCAACTTGGCAAAGGCCGACCGCTTCAAGTTCAGGCGAATGGCCAAGTTTGGTCGCTTGACAGAGTCGTTCCGCAGCAGTTCTTTGCCACTGGCCAGATCATAATTGGCCACTTTGGCGCTTTCCCAGCGGGAGACTTCTATCTCTTGTCCGCAACTCCAAGCGAGCAGCAGCGAAACCGCAACTACTACACTCCAACTGGCACAGAGCGAAAAAAAACGACCAATACCCCGAAGTTGTTGCATAGATTCATTCCGTTTAACCCCTTAGATCAGGATGCAAATTAGTCATCTTTTGCAGGGCCAAGCAGTGCCCGCACAAATTAACTCGTCCCATGCTGGAGCGGGACGGCTGATAGCACAAATAAAAACCCAAAACAGCTAGTGCTGCCTTGGGCTTACGTAAATCAAAAGACCAGACGCGCTTTGTTGATACTAAGCGGCAAAAAGTAGACTTTTTCTTTAAATTCTCAAAAAATTGTAATAATCAAGTGCAAATCCAAGACAGCGACCACGCTTATTCCTTGACACAAAATTATATCTTTATTTTATAAATGCAAATTTTTTTCTAAATTAATTTGAAATAATTTATTTGTTGATGATTTTATAGATTATATTAAACAAAAGTGGCTGAACAGTGGCCATAAAGAGCCCAAATAAAGCCTTGTGATACCAAAAAGTAAAAATAAAGCTTGATTTGCCTGTTTTGCTCGGGTATTGTCTAATCGAAGTGCAAAAAAGTTCAACAATGGTCGGGGAGGGTGGTTGGTCAAGCTGAGAGTAGCACCATTGCGTTAAAAAAGCCCCAAAGATCGCGGTCTTTGGGGCTTTTTTAAAGGAGAATACCTGAGCCAATTAAACTATACGTCATAACGGCAAAAAGCAGGGTGATTCTCCTTTAGATTGCTAAAAAAAATGTGTTTGGTATCAATCAACTAATTTTATCAAAGCACAATATTAAAAGGTTGTTTTTTAAAGCGCAAATTTTTTATCAGATATTTTTAATTAATTCTGCTTGTTGATTATTTTACACATTTAAATGGGAATAAGCTAAACAACTTACTTCAGTTGGGCGAAAAACAAGTGTAGATTTTCCGAATTGATCCATCAGGAGTGGATTTAGCCTCGTTTGTTTAACTTTTTTTGAATAATCTAGGCTTTTCGCTTCACAAAGTGCAGTTTGCGCAAAACTACCGTAATGGCCCCACCGAGGAAAACCCGCTAGTTTTAGTTCTTGCTTTTGTCAATTCACTGTTATATTTGCATTGTGGTCAACCAATCCAAACCGAGCCCGAGCGGGTGATATTATGAGCGAACAGATTATTTTTTCAATGAACCGGGTGGGCAAGATCCATCCGCCCAATAAACAGGTTCTCAAAGACATCTACCTTTCCTTCTTTTACGGGGCCAAAATTGGGGTATTGGGCCTAAATGGTTCGGGTAAATCGTCCCTGCTCCGCATCATTGCCGGCATGGACAAGAATTACATCGGCGAGGTGGTTTTTGCGCCCAATTACTCAGTGGGGATGCTTGAGCAGGAGCCACAGCTCGATCCCACCAAGACCGTGCGGCAAATCGTGGAAGAAGGCGTACAGGCGGTAGTTGATTTGCTCCGGGAGTTTGAGGAAATCAACGAAAAGTTTGCCGAGCCCGACGCTGATTTTGATAAACTGATGGATCGCCAGGCCAAAGTCCAAGAAAAACTGGATGCTGCCGATGCGTGGAACTTGGACACCAAGCTTGAGCGGGCAATGGATGCCCTGCGGTGTCCCCCCGAAGAAGCCAATGTGGCCAATCTTTCGGGTGGTGAAAAGCGCCGGGTGGCCCTGTGCCGCCTCCTACTGCGCGAGCCCGACGTGCTCCTGCTCGATGAACCGACCAACCACTTGGATGCGGAGTCGGTATTGTGGCTGGAGGAGCACCTGCGCCAATACAAGGGCACAGTGATAGCTGTTACCCACGACCGGTACTTTTTGGACAATGTGGCCGGCTGGATCTTGGAACTGGATCGGGGCGAGGGAATTCCTTGGAAGGGCAACTATTCTTCTTGGCTGGACCAAAAACAGCACCGCCTGTCCCAAGAGGAAAAGCAGGAGTCGAAGCGCCAAAAAACTTTGCAGCGCGAACTGGAATGGGTGCGCATGGCCCCCAAGGCCCGCCAAGCCAAGCAGAAAGCCCGCCTCAATGCCTATGAGAACTTGATGGACGAAGAAACCAAACAAAAGGAAGAAAGATTAGAGCTGTTCATCCCCAACGGGCCGCGCTTGGGCAATAAAGTGCTGGAATTCACCGGAGTGGCCAAAGGCTACGGCGACCGGCTCCTCTACGAAAACCTTACCTTTAACCTCCCGCCCAATGGCATAGTGGGCATCATTGGCCCAAACGGTGCGGGCAAGACCACGCTGTTCCGCATGATCACTGGGCAAGAAAAGCCAGATGCTGGCACGATTGACCTCGGCCCGACGGTGCAGCTAAGCTACGTGGATCAAGAACACAACCAACTCGATTCGGGAAAATCGGTCTGGGAAATGATTTCGGGCGGCAATGAACTGATTATACTCGGTGGGCGCGAGATCAACTCCCGCGCCTATGTGAGCAAGTTCAACTTCAGCGGGAACGAACAGCAAAAAAAAGTGGGCCAGCTCTCGGGCGGGGAACGCAACCGCGTCCACTTGGCCATGATGCTCAAAGAAGGGGGCAATGTGCTGCTGCTCGACGAACCGACCAACGATCTGGACATAAATACCCTCCGCGCCTTGGAAGAGGCTTTGGAAAACTTCGCGGGCTGCGCGGTCATCATCTCCCACGACCGCTGGTTTCTGGATCGGGTTGCTACCCACATTCTGTCTTTTGAGGGCGATTCGGCCGTCCGTTATTTTGAGGGCAACTTCTCCGAATTTGAAGAAGACAAACGCAAACGCGTGGGCTTTGTCGAACCCAAACGGATTAAGTACAAGAAATTGGTAAAATAAAAAACTGGCCAGCGCCAACCAACCAATGGTTGACCGGCGCTGGCCACCGCCCGGCGGGCCACCCAATTCGACGGTTTGAACTCAATTGGGGCGGCTTGTCGGTATTTTTAAATGAGTAGTGATAAATTTACATCGCCATGAAAATACTTCTCTCCATCCTCCTTTTTTTATTTGCCCAATCGGTCATCGGCCAAGCCCAAGACAAAGTCGGGGAAATGGTGTTAAGCTTGGATCGCCAGCGATTTGATGCCCAGATCAACAAAGACACCACCCGGCTCAAACAATTGTTGGCCGACGATCTAATTTATGTCCACTCGAGCGCCCAGATTGAGAACAAAAAGGAGTTTGTGGGCAATGTGGGGACTGCCCGCTGGGACTACCGCACCGCCAAGCTCGAGGATACCCGCGTGCGGGTGTATGGCAACACCGCCATTATCACTGGCAAGGGAACCTTGGAAATGTTCAATGAGGGCAAAATGGTGACCGTGCGACTGCTCTACACCGATGTGTATGCCCAGCGCAAAGGCAAATGGCAAATGGTGAGCTGGCAGTCGACCCGCTTGCCCCAGCCCTAATTTGCAGGGATTGCGATACCGGGTTTCTGTGGCTTCGGCTCGTTTGCCCAGACTTCCACCACAAGATTAAAGTGGTTCCAGCGATTAACAGGCTGCTTGACATGATGCGCTTTTCTCGGTGGGCCGATTTATTCATTGGGTTCAAACGGCTCATGGTGTAGTTGGGCCATTGCCAATATTTTGCCAACAGGGTATTCTTTTGCACAAATACATTATATTTGTCAAAACAAATAAGCGAATGAAAGTAAAGCATTTTAACCTCAATGTTGGCAGCCAAATCTTCAAGGCTTGCAGCGACGAATCCAGGATCCGCATCCTTTATTTGCTCTACCGAAATAGGGAGGTGTGCATTTCTGACTTGGAGTTGGTTCTAAATTTCACCCAAACCAAAATTTCTCGTCACTTGGGCTACCTGAGGAGTTGTGGATTGGTTACCTTCCGAAAAATTGATCAGTGGGCCTTTTACTGCATCAAAGACGAACTGACTGAATTCGCTGATTTAATGTTCAGATACTTCGGTAAAGACCCTGAACTGACCAAAGACTTGGAAAATTACAACACCTTGTTCTCCAACCGGGAGCTGGCCGCCAACCGGGTATTGGGCAACCAAGCCAAACGCTAGCGATTTGCAAGGCACCAATGGACCCTATATTGACCCCTGAGCCATCACCTGTAAAGATTCGCCCTGCTGATCGCAGCGATATTGGCATTGTCCGGCGACTGATCGAGGAACTGGAGGAACAGCCGTATCCAGCCCACGCTTTCCGTCAGGTGTATTTTCAGAATTTGCGCAATGAGCACATTTATTACTGGTTGGCCGAAATCCGCGGGCAATCCATTGGTTTTTTGAGCTTGCACATCCAATATTTGTTGCACCACCTTGGCCCAGTGGCCGAAATCCAAGAATTGGTCGTGACCAATCCTTGCCGGGGCAGCGGGGCGGGGAGTTTGCTGCTGGCCACCGCCCGGCAAACTGCCCGTGCCTTGGGTTGCCGCAATTTGGAGGTCACTTGCAACCAGAATCGAGCCGCCGCCCACCGGTTTTACGAAAAAAATGGCCTGCAAGCTACCCATTTGAAGTTTGTCGAGCGGCTGTAATGCCCTGATCATAGCCATTGGCCCCGATATGCTGAATTAAGCCGTAACTTTGGAGTTGAAACAAAACCCTTGCACCTGTTGTCAAGTAAGAACACTTGAATTGTTACTACCATGACCGTTCTGCCATATAAAGAAAAGAGTACGGGCAAAAAAGCCCAAGTTGCCGAAATGTTTGACAATATTTCGCCCAAATACGATTTGCTAAACCGGGTACTGAGCGCTGGGATTGATATCCAATGGCGCAAAAAGGCCATTCGGTTGCTCAAGCCATCGAATCCCAAACTGATTTTGGACATTGCCACCGGTACCGCTGATCTAGCGATTGAAGCCCTCTCATTGCAACCGGACAAAATCATTGGGGTGGATATTTCGGCGGGGATGCTGGAGGTTGGCCGCCAAAAACTGGCTAAAATGGGCTTGACCGATCGCATAGAACTACAATTGGGGGATTCGGAGCGATTGACTTTTGCCGACAATACTTTTGATGCCGTGATGGTATCATTTGGGGTGCGCAACTTTGAAGACTTGGAAAATGGCCTGCGCGATATGTACCGGGTCTTGAAACCGGGTGGCACAGTGGTCATTCTCGAGTTTTCGCAGCCCACCCTTTTTCCGTTCAAACAGCTTTATGGGTTTTATTCGCGCCAAGTGTTGCCCCGGGTGGGCAAGCTGGTGTCCCATGACCCAGCCGCCTACACCTATCTGCCTGAATCGGTCAAGCAGTTTCCCTATGGCGCAGATTTTCAGCAGATTATGGAAAAAGTGGGTTTTGAGCACACCACTTGCCGCAGCCTCACTTTTGGCATAAGCTCGATTTATATGGGGAAAAAATAAATTCCGCCCACTGCAATTGGGCGAGGGCAAATCATTGCGGTACCGATGGGTTGCTGCAAATTTTCCTATTCAAAAAAGACCTGCCATTTATTGGCAAGTCTTTTTGATTTTCTATTTGGCCTCGATGTGTAGTTTAAGGCTGATCTCATCGTCCACCAGATCATTGGTGAGTTTACTGCCCCGATAAGCCACCCCCCATTTTTGGCGGTCGATGATCAAGTTGGCATCCGCCACCACTTTCTGGGGAGTCAGCGCCCGAAAAACGGCATCAAAAACGATGGGATTGGTCTTGCCGCGCAAAGTGAGCAATCCGCTCAACTGGCAAATATTGTCTTCTTTTTGCACAAACTTGGTCATGACAAAAGTAGCGGTTGGGTATTTGGCCACATTAAAAAAATCTTCGTTCAGCAAATGATCGCGCAACTTCTTGCGGGGCACGGTTTCATGGGCGGGGATGTCGGTAATTTGTAAACTAGCCATATCGATCGTAAAACGGGCATCGGTCAGGCGGTTCTGTTCCACCATTAGCTCGCCCGCCGACAGCTTGAGGGTGCCCTCGTGCTTGCCCAAGCCCGCGAACTTGGTCCCTTTCCAGCGGATAAGTGACTTGCCAAGATCCACTTTAATGGTTTGGCTTGGGCGCTCCATGGCACCAGAGCACAGCACCAACCACCCCAAGGCAAGAATTGATACACCTAGTTTCCGTTTCATTGCGTTTAGTTTAGGACAGGTTCAACCATAATTTACTTCATTATATCCACTCCGGTGGCCTTTCCGGGTGAAACAACGAATTTTTTGACAACAGTATAATTGGTTCCCTTGGCTTCGTGGGCCCGGAACACGAGTTTGTAATTTCCCGGCTGCAAGGGGATATTGGTGGACTTGGACGTAAAAATCAAGTTTTGCACCCAAATTTGGTTGCCTTTGGCCTCAATGGCATACACACTGCCAATTCCTTCAAAATAATTGTTGATGTTGAGCACCCCGGGCTGCTCCACGGCCAGTTCGGTGACCTGGCCCTGCCGAATGACCACATCCTGAAACCTTACCCGGGGGAAGCTCAATACTTCCACGTCATATTTACCGGCCAGATACTTTTCGGTGGTGCCCACTTCTTGGACGTGGATGGTCTGCTTGCTCCCACTCAAACTGATTACGGCTTTGAGATTGCCATATTCCTTGGGGGTGCGCATGTTGAAGACCAAATTACCTTGGGGCGCTTTGAGACGGATGGTGTTGTGCCGCCCGCCCTCCAGCGAGATCGCGGTTTTGCTCACCGGGGGAATGGTATTGACCTGCAAATCGTAGGTTAAAACGGGGTCGATCAACAAAGTGTCCGTTTTGCCCTTGGCATCGCGGAAGTGGATCAAATCGTAAACAGGATCCTGGGTAATGTTATTGGAAAAGGACATGTTAACATCCTTTTCCAGGGGTTTATTGGCTTCATCGGTCAGCTCAACCGTAACGGTGGTGCGGCCCAAGATTTGGCGGGCCACCGAGGCCAAAATGGCCCGAAAGTCTTCCCCACTTTTGGCATCGTAGGCTTTGCCGATGCAACTAAAGGCGGAGGTAAAATCTTTGCCCACTCCCAGCCCGATGATGAACGGCCGGAGGACAATCCCATTTTTCTGGAGGCCCAGCGCAATGGCACAGGGGTCACCATTGCATGACTCAAGGCCGTCGGTAATCATAATGATCACGTTCCGATAGTTCTTGTCCTCCGTAAAATCTTTGGTGGCCTGCTCCAGCGAGTAGGCGATGGGCGTGGTTCCCTGCGGTTTGATCCGGTTGAGGGCCGTTTTGATCTGGAGGTAGTTGGCGGCTGAGAAACCAACTTCCAGTTTAGAGTCTTTACAATTCTTTTGTTTGGCCTCAAACTGGTGGCCATAAACCCGGAGGGCAAACTCAATATTGGGGTTGCGCTTGAGTGAGTCGACTAGGGCCGCCAGCTTGTCCTTGGCGATGTTGATGCGCAGGTCATTGTCCCACTTGGCCAGCATACTGCCCGATCCATCCAGTACGAAGAGGATGCGGGTCTTGTCGGGCATGAGCCGTTGTGGTTTTTGGGCCAAGGCAGTTTGCCAAACTCCGGTGAACAGGGAAAGCAGGAGAAAAAGAAGATTTTTGGAGTGCATACAGCAGGTGGTCAAGCGCAGACAAGTTGGATAGATAAGGGTGCAGCTTCACGGTTTGATTGAGACGGTAAGTCCCTGATCCACTTATGAATTTGTCAACAATAAACCTAATCCACAAATTGTTCCAAACTGCCCAAAACCATACATACCAGCAAGCAAAGCTGGCTAATAAGGTGCGTACCGGAAGAACAAGGCCCCAAAAATTATTTGCGGCGGTTCATTTCATCGCGGATTTTGGCCGCTTTCTCGTAATTTTCTTCAGTAATGGCTTCGTCGAGCAATTCTTCCAACTGTTCGGGCGAATAGGTGCGGAGATTGGCCCCGTCGCTTTTGCCAGCCACCAAGCTGGCAGATTGGGCTTCGGTGCGGCTGCCCTCCCGCTTGGGGGCGGGCGAGTCGGCTTCGTCGGTATCGGAGAGCACAATGCCCGCTTCTGACATAATGGCCTCGTAGGTATAAATGGGCACATTGAAGCGCAGCCCAATGGCGATGGCATCGGACGGCCGCGCGTCGATCTCTACCTTCCTGACCAAAGAACTAGTTGAGCAAATAATCTTGGCATAAAAAACCCCCTCGCGCAAATCAGAAATGATAATTTCATAAATATCAAAATCGAAAGTTTGGGCAAAGGATTTGAAAAGATCGTGCGTCATGGGCCGGGAAGAAGTAATCTTCTCAATCTCAATGGCGATGGCTTGGGCTTCAAACATCCCAATGATTATAGGCAACCGACGATTTCGGCCCTCTTCGCCAAGTACCAAGGCAAAAGATCCAGCTTGTGATTGGCTGGAGGATAAGCCTAATATTTCTAACTTGATTTTCTCCACGTCGCTTGTATGAAAATTGGGCAAAACAAAAGGGTAATAGATTATAGTTTGCTGATAAACAATGTTTAAGTATCCAAATACAGCACCCAAGCAGACCATTAAGGCAATTGGAGTGCGAATTTATGACAAAATAGAGTTAATAGTTGAAAAGCCGGAGAAAGTTTTCCCGCGTTGCTCAGATCCGGTGGGCTGCCAAACCATTGGCCAAATCTCGGGTATTGCTCAGGCGCGGCACTTTGTTCTGCCCACCCAATTTTCCCTGTGATTTCATGTACTGGACAAATGCACTGGCTTCAAGTGGAGAAACAACCAAACGCCGAAGAATGTTTCCCTTTATCAGATCATCATAGTACACGTTGAGGCGGCGCAGTTCGGCATCCAAGTCATTGGCAAACTCGTCGGGGTTGTTGGGCATCCGAGCAAATGCAATCAGCCATTCGTGATAGGGCAGGCCACGGCTGGGTGCTACTTGCGGGGCCACCGTAAACTCCACCACTTCGGTTTCAGGGTGCCGGGTTTGGGCAAATTTGAGCGCTTTTTCTACTTCTTCGCCGATTACATGCTCCCCAAATGCGGAAATAAAATGCTTGATCCGGCCGGTTACCACAATGCGGTAGGGATCGCGGCTCACGAATTTGACAGTATCGCCAATGGAATAGCCCCACAGCCCAGCGTTGGTCGTCATGATCAGGGCATAATTGACCCCCATTTCCACTTGGCCAATGTGGAGGCGGCGCGGGTTGGTACCGAAATACTCATCAGCGGGGATAAACTCATAGAAAATGCCACTGTTCAACAGCATGAGCAGCCCCTCGGCACGCTGGCTGTCTTGGTAGGCAATAAAACCCTCGGAAGCGGGGTAGGTCTCAATGGAGTCCACTTTTTTGCCAATCGATTCCACTATTTTGGCGCGGTAAGGTTCAAAATTGACCCCCCCATGCACGAACACTGAAAAATTGGGGAACACATCCTTGATTTTTTTGCCCGTGCGGATCTCAATCCGATCAAAATACATTTGGACCCACGGCGGGATCCCCGAGATAAGCGACATATCATGCCGGAGCGTTTCGTCAATGATCCGTTCCAGTTTTTCTTCCCAGTCGTCCATACAGTTGGTCGCGTAGGAGGGAAGTTGGTTGCTGCGGAGCCAGGCTGGCACATGGTGGTTGACAATGCCCGACAAACGACCGGTCAATATACCTGCTTGCTCCGATAGCTCGGGGCTGCCCGATAGGAAAATTAATTTTTTGTCCAAAAAACCCGCTTGTTTGGTTTCGTGGATGTAGTGCATCAGCGCATCGCGGGCACTGTTGAGGTGGAAAGGAACAGATTCCGCCGTCATCGGGATGTACTTGGTGCCCGAAGTAGTGCCCGAGGTTTTGGCAAGATAGACTGGTTTGCCGGGCCACAGGACGTTTTCCCAACCCAACAACATCAGATCGATGTATTTTCGCAGTCCCTCATAGTCGCGCACCGGGACTTGTTGCTTGAATTCTTCGTGGGTGCGCACACCCGCCAAACCATGATCTTGACCAAAAATCGTATTTTTTGCCTTATTGGCCAAGTTGCGCAGGAGCTTGAGCTGCGTGGCTTCACTCGCCTTGATCCATTTTTGGTGCTGGGCTACCACATGGGCCGCGAAGGGTTTGGCAAGAATTGATCTGATCATGTACGATGTCGGGGTGCAAAATGTAAGGGATTGAAGAACCGGCCCGGGGGCAGGAAAACAAAATTAGAAAATCTGGCCTTTACTTTCTGTCATTTTTGTCTTAAATTGCCCTAAAGTTACATGACTCTTTCTTGGTCAAGAAACCCGCAATATGAGCATTAAATCATTTTTTTTGCACATCTCCTTGATTATGTGCGCGTTGCTGGTGTTAAGCATTCCTGCAACCGCCCAGTTCGTCAACATCACCTACGGCAAAAACCGCGTACAATACAAATCATTTAATTGGCAATTTCTGGCTAGCCAAAATTTTGAAGTTTTTTATTACGAAGGGGGAGAAGCACTGGCCCGCCTCACGGCTACTTTGGCCGAGCAGGATTTCAGCAACATTACGGACATGGTTGGCTTTGCCCCGTACAGCAAAATCAAAATTTTTGTTTACCAGTCCAATGCTGAGTTGCACCAAAGCAATATGGGCGTGGATCGGCAAAACTTCACAGTGGCGGGTCAAACCAATTTCAGCAAATCAGAAATCGAAATCGGGTTTACTGGTTCCCGTGATTCTTATAAAAAAGAGCTTTCGCTGAATATTGCCGAAAACCTGATCTTTGAGATGATGTACGGCGGCAATTTGAAGGACATGCTCCAAAGCACCTACTTGCTCAACCTGCCCGATTGGTTCATGGCGGGGGCGGCCCGCTACATTTCGGAAGGCTGGAGCACCGAAATGGACGATTACATGCGCGATGTGCTCCAGAACAAGCGAGTGCGCAAAATAGCTAACCTAGAAGGCCCCGAAGCTTATCTCATCGGCCAGTCCATTTGGAACTTCGTGGTGGAGAAATATGGCCGGGCCAATGTGGCCAATATCCTCAACCTCACCCGCATTGTGCGAAATGAGGAGAGTAGCATCCAAAACACGCTGGGCATTTCTTTTCCCCGGTTTATCAACAACTGGCGCAATTTCTACCTAGAGCAGGCCAAATCAATCGAGGCCGCCCACAAACTGCCCGACTTGGCCAACCGGGCCCGGGCCAATGAACAGGGCCAATTGTTCACCCTGTTGAAAATCAGCCCCAAAGGTGATCGGCTGGCTTACGCCGAGAACAGTAAGGGGAGTTATCGGATCTGGTTGCGGGATCTCAACACTGGCAGGGAAAAAACGGTATTCAAGGGTGGCTATCGGATCATCAATCAAAAAATCAATTACGACCTGCCCCAGTTTGCTTGGCGGGACAACGGGCATTTGGTGGTCATCGCCACCTCCGAAGGGAGCATGTCAATAACTGGCATTGATGTGCAAACGGGCAAAAAAACCAAGAAAGCATTTGACCAACTGAGCCAAGTGCTGTCCATTGACATCGCCGAAGATGGCGAGCAAGCGGTGTTGAGCGGGGGAGCCGGCGATCGCAGCGATATTTATCTGTATGGTCTGGGCACTGGCCAACTTGATCGCCTCACCAATGACACCTATGATGACCTGACCCCAGTATTTTTGAAAGGGGCCAGAAAGCGGGCCATTGTGTTCAGTTCCAACCGGGAGAACGATACGCTGGGGGTTAAACCAAAGAATGCCAATCCCTACGGCGATCGCTTCAATTTGTTCATTTACGATGCCGCCAATTCCAAAAAAGTGCTCAAGCGCATCACCAATACGCTGAGTTATGACATTTCGCCGGTGGCAGTCAGCGCAGGCAGCATCGTCTATGACAGTGATCAGCGGGGAATCCGCCACTTATACCGTTTTGACCTAAAGGACGAAATAAGCTCTCAGGTAACCAATTTTCTTTACAGCCTCAAGAAATACAGCTTGGTGGGCGATCGGCTGGCATTTGTCATGAATTTTGCCGGAAAGTCCGAGATATTTGTCTATGGCGGCATTGATCCCAAAACATCCATCTTTACCAGCAAGACCAACCGACAGCAAATTCTCGATCTGCGCCGCCTCGCCGCGCAGCGGGCAAGAAACGAACGGGAAAATCAAACGGTGTTCGATCCCAAGACCAAAAGAGATGTGCCCAAAACAAGCAACGATACCACCAAAGTGAACCCGCCTGAACCAAAAGCCAATCAAGACACTACCAAAAAGAAAGATGCCAACGAGGCCGATCCAGAAAACTATCAGTTCGATATTTTTTCCAAGTCAAAAGAACCGAAGAAGCAATTGATCAAAAACTACCGTCCCAGTTTTGCTGGTACCGATGCCGATGGGCAGCCCACTCGGCTCACTGGCCCATTCGACTACGATAGTAAGTTCAGTGCCGATAATCTGGTCACCTCGATTGTGATTGATCCCTTGCGTGGCTGGGGCATTTTGTTGGAAGCCAGTTTGAGCGATGCATTGGAAAACCATAAATTTAGCGGGGGGCTCTTTGGCCTTACCTCCCTGCGCAGTGGAATGTACTATGCCGAGTACAAGTATTTGAAGGGCCGGCTGGACTATAAAGCCCGCTTCGACCGGCAAAACCTGACGCTCGATCCTGGCGATTTTGTGCAACGGTACTCTATGAACCGTTTGACTGCTTCGGTTTCCTATCCTTTCAATATCACTTCCCGGCTCACCTTCAGTCCGTTCTGGGCCAACACTTCTTTTGATGTGACCAGTAATCGGTCATCGGTGGTGCAAACACTGCCGGGCAGCAATTTTGGTTATGCCGGGGCCAGTTTAGAGTTTGTTTATGACAACAGCATTGTCACTGGGCCCAACTTGCTGGAGGGGAGCCGCTTGCTGGTCCGCTACGAGCAGTGGCTGGGCACCAACGCGGCCAATAAGAACTTCGGCAATTTGACCGTTGATGCCCGGACTTACAAGAAGTTGGGCCGGTTGTTCCTCTTTGCTGGCCGGGCGGCCTACGGTCAGTTCCTTGGACCAGCCGATAAAACATATCGATTGGGCGGGGTGAACAATTGGATTTTCAACACCACCGACCCGCTGCCCAACCGTGACCCATTGGCCCTGAACAATAACACACCGGGCCAAGATCTTTCTGATCTGCTCTTTGTCCAGTACGTGGGCAACATGCGCGGGTTTAACTGGAACAAGTTGCGCGGCAACACCTACATACTGTTCAATGCTGAGGTGCGGATGCCGCTGCTCAAGTATTTCTACAAAAGTGCCATTACATCCAATTTTTTTCGCAACCTCCAACTGGTAGTTTTTACCGACGTGGGCGCTTCTTGGACCGGCATCAGCCCATTCAACCGTCAAAATGCCCTCAACACAGTTGAAGATGAGCGGGTGCCTTTTTCATGGCGGGTGTCCAACTTCCGCAATCCCTTCCTCGTAGGGGCAGGCACGGGGCTACGCACCTCACTTCTGGGCTATTACACCAAATTTGACATGGCTTGGGGCCTAGAGAGTGGCAAGATCCAAGCCCCGATTTTTTACGCTTCACTCGGTTATGATTTCTAGGGCAGTTTGGGCAGGCTTCACCAATTCGTTGGTACAAGTTGTTCCAATCGTTATTTCCAATCATTCCCAGATAAACTACCCAATTTGTTAATAAACAAAGGCTCTAAGGACTTTCAAAGTTCTTGGAGCCTTTGTTCAGGTAATGACCTCTGCCAAAACCAGCAAACTGATGCCATGTATTATATTTTAAATGGGTTAAGTCCTGCCTTCCCTGCGACAGATTTAAATTTTGTGTCCAATTTTTTAAAATAATAATGCGTGCGAATCCAAGTGCAAACACAGCGGGGGTTTCATGTGATTTTGGTGATTAAAAGTATTGATTTTCAAAGAATTACTTTTTGCGATTGTTAGAAAAAAACAATTTTTTTAGCACACGCACCCGTCTCCCGCTCTTGGCCTGACCAAAAAAAACTGGCAAATTTTTACTGCTGGACAGGTTGGCAGATCACAGTTGTTTTAATATTTGAGTAACTTTAACGCAAATTTGATGATTTACTTACTTTACTATCATGAAGCGACTATTACTATTGAGCACCATTTTTATGGTGTTGTTTGCCGTTGCTGGCCACGCCCAACGGATGGTAACGGGAAAAGTGACCTCCAGCGAGGACGGTTCCCCCCTTCCAGGTGTGTCGGTGGTGCTAAAAGGCACTACTTCGGGTACAACCTCTGATGTTGATGGAAATTACAAAATTTCCGCTCCCGACAATGCCACATTGGTGTTCAGCTATGTGGGGTTCCTCAAGCAAGAGCTTGCGGTGGGATCGCAAAGCGTAATCAACGTGACCATGCAAGCCGATGACAAGGTGCTGTCGGAAGTGGTTGTGACCGCACTCGGCATTGAGAAAGACAAAAAAGGCTTGGGCGTATCGCTCAGAGAAGTGAGCAACAGCGAGTTGACCATTGCCCGGACCACCAACGTGGTCAACGCCCTGTCGGGCAAGATTGCCGGGGTGCGGGTGGCGGGCAACAACGGGATGGTGGGTTCTTCTTCGGCCATCTTTATCCGGGGTTTCACCACCTTCACGGGCAGCAACCAACCACTATTCGTGGTAGATGGGGTGCCGATCAACAACGATGGGGGCAGCAATGCCTCGCAAACGGGCGTATCCAACTCCAACCGGGGGATCGATATCAACCAAGACGATATCGAGACCATGACTGTGCTCAAAGGCCCGGCCGCTGCGGTACTTTATGGTTCGCGCGCTGCCTCCGGCGCCATTCTGATCACAACCAAAAAAGGCAAAATGGGCAAGCAAAAAAGTACGCTCTCCTACACTGGATCTTATAATGTCAACGAGGTGAACCGGCTTCCCGATTACCAAAACGAGTTCGCCCAAGGTACTTCGCTCACTGGCGCTGGCCAGCGTGGCCCGGCTGTCTTCCAACCCAACCAAGATCAATTGAGCTGGGGGCCGAACATTGATGGCCGCTTGGTGCCCAGTGCCTACTCGGCTGCCGACCGGGCTTTATTTGGATTGCCTGATCAAGTGCCATTGACCGCTTACCCCGACAACGTCAAGAACTTGTTCCGCCAAGGCCAGAACATCCAAAATAGCTTGGCCTTTACTGGCGGAAACGAACGCGCCAACGTATATGTGTCTTACAACAACTTGCAGGACATCGGCTATTTGGAAAGTAACAAACTCAACCGGCATTCTTTCCGGATCAATGCCAATACCCAGTTGACCAAAAAATTGACCTTGGGGGTAAACACTAACTATGTTTACAGCACTTCCTCCCGTTCGCAAATTGGCAATCAACTTTCCAACCCATTGTTCCGGGGCTGGTTCACTCCGCGCAATTACAATTTGCAGGGCGATCCCTGGGTACGTCCCGATGGTTCGCAGGTTTTCTACGCAGCCGCGACCGATAACCCTTGGTGGAGCCTGAACAACAACCTGTACAATGACCGGGTGAGCCGCCTTATTGGCGATGTGAGCTTGAGCTACGATGTGACTGACTGGTTGAACATCAACTACAAACTGGGGACTGACGTGTTCACCGATTTGCGCAAAACGGTGGATGCCATTGGCGCCCGCGGCCAAGTCAACCATGCGGTGGGTGGAGTAGGGGCTATCGGCGATCGGTCGATCACCAACCAACAGGTCAACTCATTCTTCAATATCCAAATGAAGAAAAACATCACTGAGGATCTAAAGGTATCAGTGCTGCTCGGGAATGAAATTTTTACCCGATATCGTCGGGATCAGGGTGTAGTGGGTAATACTTTGGCCTCGCGCGGGTTTACCAATATCCTGAACGCCAGCAACTTTGTGCCTTTTGGCGGTGAGGAATTTCAGCGGCTAATCGGGGTATATGCCGATGTGCAACTGAGCTATAAAGATTGGGCATTCGTGAACTTGACTGGCCGGAACGATTGGTCTTCTACTTTTCGCACCGACAACAATTCCTATTTCTACCCTTCGGCCAATGTGAGCTTGATCCTCACCGAAGCCATCCCGGTGCTCAAGAGCGATATCGTGAATCAAATCAAGATAAAAGCCAACTATGCCCGGGTGGGGCGCCAAGCTGGTATCTTTTCTACTGACACCTACTACTTCAACGCCAACCCTGGTGACGGTTTCGGCCCTAACATCCAGTTCCCGTTCTTGGGCCAGCAAGGCCGGACCTTGGGCGATGCGGCTGGCAATGCCCTGCTTGGTCCTGAGTTTACCACCCAGACTGAAGTGGGCGGTGAGTTCCGTCTCCTGAAAAACCGTTTGAGTTTTGAGGCCACTTACTTCCATACCTTGAGCGAAAACATTATCCTCAACGTACCGATTGCTGGCGCTTCTGGTTTCACCAGCCAAGTGTTGAATTCAGGCCGGATGGAATCGAGCGGGATTGAGTTGAGCTTGGATTACACGCCCATCAAAACCGACAATTTTAGTTGGAACATCAGCGCCAACTGGACCCGCCTACGCAATAACGTATTGGAGCTGGCCCCTGGCGTACAGAATATTTCGCTCGGGCCATTCACCACTGCCGAAAGCCGCATTGAAGCTGGCCAACCTTATGGGGTGATCTACGCCAATACCTTGCTCCGCAATGATGCTGGTCAATTGCTGACCAACAATGCCGGTCTGCCCATTATCGATACCCGGGGCGTGCAAAGGGTGGGCGACCCCAACCCCAACTGGACGGCGGGCATTACCAATAACTTGAGCTATAAAGGCATCACGCTCAACTTCCTGATCGATATCAAGAGTGGTGGTGATTTGTTGAGCCGCAACGTAGGCGACTTGCGCCGGACTGGGGTGGTAAAAGAAACCACCGAGTTTGCTCGTTTCAATGCTGACGGAACGCCCACTACACCTTATGTGATCGAGGGAGTGCGCCAATCTGACGGGCAACCCAATACCACTGCCATTTCGGCCCAGCAGTACTGGGGCAATTTGTTTGCTTTCAACGTACCGGGCATGTTCGTGTTTGATGCCTCATGGGTGCGATTGCGCGAGCTCAGTATCAGCTACCGCTTTCCCAAGACGTTGCTCGATAAAACTCCCTTCGGCCAAGCTGAAATTGGGGTCAATGGCCGGAACCTATGGCTTTCTACTCCCGTGCCGCACATTGATCCCGAGACTTCCATCGGCACCAACAACGGCAACACCCAAGGGGTGGAGTTTAACGCGCTGCCCGGTTTGCGCACTTACGGCGTATTCTTGAAGTTTACTCTTTAATCAACTTTGCTGGCCATCGCCCTGCAAATCTGCTCGGCAATGGCCAGTTTCACCTTCCAATCCATTTCAAACGATGAACACGATAAATGCGATATATAAAAAAGCCCAACTGATCGGGATCCTGTCAGTTGCGCTGTTCTTTGGGTCTTGCAACAATTTTTTGGACGTGAACGTGGATCCAAACGTGACAGTGGCGAACCCACCCAACCTGATCTTGCCCTCGATCATTTCCACGCTGGGTTTCACGATGGGCAGCGATCTTAACCGCTACACATTGCTCTGGTCCCAACAGATTTCAGCGCAGGCCGGCCGCCAGACGGAGACCTATGATCTCTACGTGATCCAGCCCACCGAAGTGAACGGCGTATTCAGGACCAACCTGTACGCGGGGATTTTGGCCGACGCCGAACAGATCTTGGCTAAACCAGCCGACGTGAACCATCCCGCTTATTTTGGGATTTGCAAAGTGGTGAAAGCTTATGTTTACATGACCGCTGCCGATATGTGGGGCGATGTGCCTTTTAGCGAAGCAATCAAGGGGGGCGAGGGTATTATCCAGCCCAAATTGGATCGCTCACAAGATGTATATGCCGGAGCACTTCAATTGCTTGATCAGGGCATTGCTGACCTGAAACGTACCTCCGCGTTGCTGGCCCCCGGTGGCGATGATTACATCTACAATGGGAATGCTGCCCGCTGGATCCGGGCTGCCAATGCGATCAAACTGCGCATTTACCTCCACTGGTCCACCTTGCCCAGTTTTGAGCGTCGGGCTGAGATGATCAGTTTTATCACCAGTACTCCGCCAACGGAAATGATGGGAGCCGCAGCCGATAACTTTCAGCACCGCTTTGACCTTATTGCCCGTCGGCAGAACCCGATCCATCAGTTCATTCTTGACCGCCAGGACGACATTACCACCAGTTCCACCTTGGTGGACTTGATGAACCGGAAGCTGGATCCCCGCCGCACGGTGTATTTCACCCCGGCTCCCTTCAGCATGGCCCTGTTGGCCGTTCCGCCCACCGGCAGCACTGGCTACATTGGCCTGCGCAATGGATCTGGCGGTGGTGGGATCAACAATGGTCTGTCGCGGATCCACACCCACGTGCGTGGCGCGTTGACGGGGGGCTCTACCCCTGGTCCGACGCTGGGCGTATTTGGCCTCACTTATGCGGGCAATGCCCCGGTGCGGATGTTGACTTTTGCCGAGTATAATTTTATCCGGGCCGAGTTGGCCTTGCGTTTCGGCGCACCGGGCGTGGCGCAAGATTTTTACCGGGCCGGGATCCAAGCCTCAATGGTTGACGCAGGCATTGCTGGTCAATTGGCCACCGATTATTTGGCTGCCCAAGGAAACCTCACCGGCACTCCCGAGGAGCAACTCCGTCAGTTGATCGAGGAAAAATGGGTCGCCAATTATATGGTGGGGGTAGAGCCTTGGAACGACTGGCGCCGCACGGGCTTCCCCTTGCTCAACCTAGTTCCTTCATCGCTCAGCCCCGGCAACGGGGGCCGGGTTCCGCGGGCACTGCCTTATCCGCAGCAAGAAGTAAACTCGAACCCCAACATGACCCAACGCACCAGCTTGAGCGAAAAGCCTGTGTTTTGGGACGTGCGCACCACTGGTCAACAATAAATTAACCGACGCTTAACAAAAAAGGCTGGCCAAACATTTTGGTCAGTCTTTTTTTGCTTTTACCCTCAATTGATTGCCATTTATTCAAAAAAGGAGCTTTTTTTTGAAATTTCACCCTTGTTTTTAGTCGTTCAATTTAGTTTTGTTAATATAGCACCTTGATTCAAATGTTACTAAAGCAATTATTAATGGATTGGCTTGATTGCTCGTGGGTATATTTAATCTGTGGGCGATCGGCCGTCAAGTTTTTCAAATCAATACCATCAACCAGTTAAAGTACCCGATTACTACAACAATTTATTTATTTTAACAACCTATTACGATGAAACGACTCTTACTTTTCGGAATACTCAATGTATTATTGCTTCACTGCGCCCTAGCCCAAGAAAAGAACATTTCTGGTACGGTCACCTCCAGTGAAGACAAATCACCCCTGCCAGGGGTGAATGTGGTGGTCAAAGGAACCTCCACTGGCACCATTACCGATGCCGATGGTAAATTTAAACTTGGTGTGCCCAGCGGCAGCACCAAGCTGGTGCTCTCTTTCGTGGGGTTTGAACCCCTAGAAGTGGAGATTGGGGGCCGGGCGGTAATTGATGTGGCTTTAGTGCCCGACACCAAGGAATTGAGCGAAGTGGTGGTGACGGCCCAAGGCATTGTGCGCGAAAAGCGGGCCCTCGGCTATGCCGTATCCACTGTGAACAGTGCCTCCTTGGCCGACCGCGCCCAAGCCGATTTGGGCCGGGTGTTGCAGGGCAAAATTGCCGGGGTGAACATTATCCAAACCTCGGGCGTATCAGGTACGGGCACCAACATCAACATCCGGGGCTATTCGTCCATTACGGGCGGCGTTCAACCCCTGTTTGTCGTGGATGGAGTGCCGTTCAACTCCTCAACCAACTCGGGTGGCGGCTTTACCGGTGGTGGCCAATCGGCTTCCAGCCGCTTCTTGGATCTGGATCCCAACAGCATTGAGAGTGTCAACGTGCTGAAAGGGCTGGCTGCTTCGGTGCTGTATGGCGATCAGGGCCGCAACGGGGTAATTCTGGTGACCACCAAAAATGGCAGCCAGAAAAACCGCCCCGCCGAGGTGAACCTCACTCAGTCGGTGTTTACGAACCGGGCGGTACTGCCCGTTTACCAAGACACCTATGCGGGCGGTTTTCAACAGAACCCCGGCTTTTTCTTCAGTAACTGGGGACCACGCTTTGCCGACATCACCACGCCCCAGCCCCACCCGTACAGTGTATTGCAAGATGCCAGTTTGCGGGCGGCTTTCCCCGAGTTTCAGGGCCAGAACTATGATTTCCGGGCGTATCCCGACAATGTGAACGATTTCTTCCGGACCGGGGTGGTGAGCAATACTTCGCTCAACCTGTCGGGTGGGAACTCCGCGATGAGCTACAATGCCTCAGTGGGCTACAACCGCGAACAGGGCTATATTCCCAACAACGGTCTACAGCGCCTCAATCTTGGCTTGGGTGTGCGCACACAGGTGAGCAAAAAACTGACCATCCAGTCGTCGTTCCAATTCACCAATACCGAAACCCAAAGCCCCCCCCTGAACGCTGGGCAGGGCAACAATACCTTGGGTGGCTTCCCATCGGTACTGGCCAACGTGATGTACACCCCCCGCAGCGTGGATTTGACCGGACTGCCATTTGAAAGCCCAGTGGACAACCGCAGTGTCTATTTCCGCAGTGGCAATGACATCCCCAATCCCCGCTGGATTTTGAAGTATTATAAAACGCCCACCTCGATCAGTCGTTTCTTTACTTCCAATTCGTTTGTGTATGACCTTACCGAAAACCTAAACGTTACTTATCGGGTGGGGTTGGATACCTACACCGAGAAACAGGAATTTCAGTTCAACAAAGGCGGAGTTGATTTTGTGAACGGATTCTACCGCACCCGCGACATCAAGAACACCATTTGGAACCACGATGTGATAGTGGGGTACAACAAAGAGCTGAACTCCAACTGGACTTTGGCGGCCAAACTGGGGGCCAACATGCGCAACGACCGCTATGATGAGGTAGGCACCACCAGTGACCAACAATTGGCCTTTGGCTTGATGCGCCACAACAACTTCATTGCTACGACAGGCCAGAGTGTCACCGAAGAGCAAACCCGCGTGGGGGTGTATGGTGAAGTGACCGCCGATTATAAAAACTACCTATACCTGAACGTGGCAGGCCGAAATGACTGGACATCGACGGTAGAATTGGAAAGCCGCCGAATTTTCTATCCTTCGATAAGTGCATCATTTATCCCTACCTCGGCTTTCCCTGCCTTGGAGTCAGATTTTATGAGCTACTTGAAAATCCGGACGGGCATTGGCACTTCGGCTGGTTTCCCCAACCCCTACAGTACCCGCAGCATTTTGCAACAAAATGCCCGGGGCTTTCTGGACGGGGGTGGTGCCGTGACCCAAACCCACACGGTGGACAATATCTTGGGCAATCCCAACTTGCGCCCCGAATTACAAACCGAATACGAATTTGGGATTGAAGGTAAATTCTTCAAAAATAAGATCGGGATAGATCTGACCCTGTACCGCCGCGAAACCCGTGATTTGATCACCCGCACTCCGATTGATCCATCGACCGGCTACACCACTACTTTTGTCAACATCGGCCGCTTGCGCAACAGCGGGATTGAACTGGCTGTAAATGCCACACCGGTCAAAAGTGGCAGATTTGAATGGGAGAGCACGCTAAACTTTAGCCGCAACATCCCAGTGGTGGTAGAATTGGGTGGCAGCCTCACCGAAGTGGTGGTAGCCGGCTTTACCAACTTGGGCAACTTTGCCGTTCCGGGCAGGCCTTTCAACATCATTAAAGGAACGGCTTTTTTGCGCGATGCCCAGGGCAACCGGATAGTGGGAGGTGATGGGCTCTACCTTGCCGACCCGCAGATCCGCGAGCTGGGCAACCCCAACCCGGCCTTCAACACCTCGTTCATCAACACCTTTACTTACCGGGGAGTGAGCTTTAACATCATGCTGGAGTACCGCCACGGCGGGGTGCTGTATTCCAGTACGGCCGGGGCATTGCTGGGCCGGGGCTTGAGCAAGGATACCGAGTTCGACCGGAACAGCAGTTTTATTTTCCCCGGGGTAAAACAAGACGGTGCGCCCAATGATATCCAAGTTACCGCTTCGGACACCCACTTTAACAGCTATTATTTCTTCGGTGATGAAGGCCGAATGTTTGATGGCTCCACGCTGCGCATCCGGGAAATCGGGCTGTCCTATTCGTTGCCCAAAAACATGGTGCAGAAAACCCCGTTCAAGGGCATCTCGCTTTCGTTCACGGGCAATAATGTCTGGTTCCGGGCGCTCAACATCCCCAAATACCTGCGCTTGGATACCGATAACCTCGGTTTGGGCGTGGGCAACGGTTTGGGCTTCGAGTTCCTCACTGGTCCGGCCTCGCGCCGTTGGGGTGGCACTTTGCGCTTTACTTTCTAAACCAACCTTTCACTCATTTTAAAGTCTAAGAAAGATGAAAAAATATATCAAAGTAATGGGCTTGGCTCTCAGCTTGGTGTTGCTAAACGCCTGTAAGTTGGATTTGCTCGACAACCCTAATGCAGTAACACTCAACAACGCCAGCCCCAACTTTTTGCTCAATCGGATCCAGTTGGATTTTGCCGGGTTCTTTAACCAAGCTTCTGACCCCGGGATGCGCCTCACCCGCATGTTGAACCAAGGTTCGGCCGTATATGCCAATGCGTACACTCCGCAAGGACTTGATGGCTTGTGGACCAATAGCTACGCGGGGATTTTGAATGATGTCAAAACCCTCATCCCGTTGGCGGAGCAAGGCCAACTGTTTGTTCACGCGGGCATATCTCGGGTGATCCGGGCGTATGTGCTCATGACGTTGGTTGATTACTTTGGCAATGTCCCGTTTACCCAAGCGTTGGATCCAGCCAATTTCAACCCGGGCACTGATCCTGGAGCGACCATTTATACCGCTGCCCTAGCCGACTTGGATGCGGCTATTCTGAACTTTGGGGCCCGCTCGCTGGCTACTCCCGCCGATTACTTTTATCGGGGCAACGCCGACAACTGGATCCGGGCTGCCAACAGCATCAAGCTCAAACTGCTGCTTACCCGCCGTTTAGCTGATCCGGGGGCTGCCGCCGCCATTAGTGCGGTGATTGCCAGCAACCGTTTGATCAGCATGGGCAACCAGAATTTTGCCTTCCGCTTTAGTTCCAACTTGGCCAACCCCGACAGCCGCCACCCGCGCTATGCGGGCCAGTACTCGCCCACGGGCGGGGGGGATTACCAGTCGAACTTTTACATGTGGCAGTTTAGCGAGGTTAAAGGTTTCCCTGACCCTCGGTTGCGCTATTATTTCTACCGCCAAGTAAGCCGCAACACCACCGATGTGAACGAATTGCGTTGTATCACCAACCAAGCACCGGCTCATTACCCCCAAGGGATGGCATTTTGTATTCCACCCGGCACACCCGGTTACTGGGGGCGTGACCACTTGAGCAATGAAGGGATTCCCCCCGATGGCCTACGCCGTACCGCTTGGGGCTTGTACCCTGCCGGAGGCCGCTACGACAACAACTCTGGCCAGCCGGTAGCTTTGGTGACAGGTGCCCAGGGGGCGGGGCTGCACCCGATCATGATGTCGTCGTTTGTAGATTTCATGCAGGCCGAAGCCGCGCTGGTGCTCCGTACCACCGGCGATCCCAAGGCATTGCTGGAGTCAGCAGTGCGCAAATCCATGACCGATGTGCGGGCCTTTGCCCTTGGATCCTTGGAAGCGGGTAACATTGCCACTTTTGAGGCGGCCAACAGCATTAACTGGAATGCCGAGGTGGATCGGTATGTGGCCAGGATCAACATGCAGTATGATCAAGCCACCAGCAATGATGAACGCCTAAACGTGATTTGCCGAGAATATTGGCTCTCGCTGCACGGCAATGGCATCGAGGCCCTCAACATGTACCGCCGCACCGGTAAGCCGAGCGGGATGCAACCCGCCTTGGAGAGGGTTCCTGGCAATTTTATCCGTTCGTTCTTCTATCCGGCCACTTTTGTGAACCGCAATTCCAGCACGCCACAAAAAGCCAACATAGAATTGCCCGTGTTTTGGGATACCAACCCTGCCGGCTTTGTCAACTAGTTTGTCAGCCCAAAGGTGTATACGATTACACCCTTGGGCATTTACCAAAACTTTAATTAGCTAAATTCGCCATGAAACCATTAAAAATAATTGCTTCCTATTGTTTATTGGCCCTGATGACCTTGGGCTGCAAAACCGAAATGATCGAGCGCATCGACCTATTAGCGCTTGAGACTGGCGGTTATATGCGCAATATCAACCCGTGGCCACAAAATGCCCTCCGGTTCACCACCAGTGGCGAGATCCGCATTACGCTCGAGGCAGTGGATGCCGAACAAGGCCGGTTGTTTTCATCTTACGATCTAACGGCCCGTTTTATCGACCGTACCCCAGCCAATGGCGGCAGCAATGTGGCCAACCGGACGTTCCTCAGCCTGCCAGCTTCGGCTTTTACACCTGATGCCGCCACTCAGTTGCCCCGCACCATCATGACTCTGCGGGCTGCCGACCTGATTCGCACGCTGGGGCTGAGCGCGGCCAATGTGCTGCCCGGCGACCAGTTTGAAATCGATGCGGTGCTCCGCCAAAGCAACGGCCGGTCATTTTCGTTGACCAATTCTGGGAGCAACATCACCGGCGGGGCGTTCTATCGTTCGCCGTTTTTCTACCGGATCACGGTGCAATAACGCCCCGATGGATTTGTGACCAAAAATAAAGGGTTGCCAACTTTGTGAAAGTTGGCAACCTTTTTTTAGGAGCGGGCGATATTGGTTTTGAAGGTCTAATGGATGGTGGATGTCCGCTCTTGGCCTTTTACCACTTTTTATGGGGGCCAATCCAAACCGAGGCAGTCATTTTTTGGTCTGGCTTTTCAAATTGCTGAGACTAATTTAAGCGGAACACAATGGGCATGCTTACCTTTTGCAGCACGGGCGTACCTTTGTTTTTGGCAGGTTTCCATGAGCTGCCCGCTCTGATCACGCGGATGGCTTCTTCATCGCACCCAAACCCGATGCCTTTTTGCACTTTGACCTTGGCAAGGGAGCCGTCCTTTTTGACCACAAACTCGAGCCAAACCTTGCCTTCCGCTTTCTGGTGGCGGGCTTCTTCGGGGTATTTTAAGTTCAGCTTGATGTATTTGTAAAAGGTTTCATAGCCGCCTTCTGGCTCGGCCGGTTCATCGGCAATGACGACCACCTCTTCCCCCGGGGCTTGAGGCTTGGGCTTTTTGACCACTTTTTCCTTCTTGGGTGGTTCAACCTTGGGCAGGGCCACCTTGACTACTGGCTGCGGAACTGCTTTTTTTAATGCGGTCAACGTATCGACCAGTTGGGGTGCGGGAGTGGCTACCCCGGCCACTAGCGGCGGGGGTGTTTGAAAATAGCTAATGGCAACATAAGCGATTCCTGCCACGACCAACCCGGCCAGCAGCCAGATCAATGGTTGCTTGCGGTTTTTGTTCGCTGTATTGCTGGGAGATGAATCTTGCTTGGACATTTTTTTGTTTTTTTAAACTCGGGAAATGTAATACCAGTAAGAGATGTGCGTTGTTGAGAAGTCTCGGCAAAACCGACTGCCCAACCTGCTTTGGCTATAAACAGGGACAGACAGTGCCAAGTCAGAGATAGTTGGCAATAAGGGGGGAACCGGCCAAGCCAATTGGCTCGATCGGCTTGGGTCCAACGTGGTTAAATTCGCAATTTCAATGCCAAATCCCAGTTAGTTAAATAAAGCGTACATTTGTTAAAATTTGGTAGTAAGTTCACAGATTTGGTAAGCATGGAATTTAGGGGTTTGATTATGCGATCCACGGGGTCTTGGTACGACGTTCGCTCCGAAACGAATGGCGAACTGTTGAAAGGCCGCCTACGGGGCAAACACAAATTGCTCCAATTAAAGGTGACCAATCCGGTCACGGTGGGCGACTATGTGCACTATGTGATGGAAAACATCTCCGAGCGCACGGTGGCCATTACCGAAATTTTGGATCGGGACAATTACATTGTGCGCAAATCGCCGCACAAGACTGCCCACGCCCATTTATTGGCTGCCAACTTGGATCAGGCCCTGCTGGTGGCCACACTGGTGTTCCCGCGCACTTCATTGGGTTTTATCGATCGGTTCTTGGTTTCAGCGGAGTCATTTCGGATTCCGGCCGTCATCGTGTTCAATAAATCAGACCTGCTCAACCAAGAAGGGCTTGGTTATCAGACCGAGCTTTGCCAACTTTACGAAAAACTGGG